>NZ_JANSJD010000001.1:0-197799 GCF_047462395.1 Synechococcus sp. H55.7 | reverse complement strand
GGGTGAGGGTCGTCCCTCAGGGAGAGGGGCCGGGGGTGAGGGTCGTCCCTCAGGGAGAGGGGCCGGGGGTGAGGGTCATCCCTCAGGGAGAGGGGCCGGGGGTGAGGGATCTGTCTCAATCCAGTTATTTCGAGATCTCCTCCCCCCAAGGGCCGCTCTCATAGTAGGCGGCCAGCCTCTCCGGGTCGGGCTGAGTGAGCAAGCTCACCCCCACCAGCACCGCCGTGCCGACAACCACCGCCGGGATCACCGGCAGCCAGCCCCCCGTCCAGGCTTGGGGCAACAGGCCCGCCAGCCAGCCCAAGGTGAGACCGCTGGAAACCAAAGCTCCGGCTACGGCCCCGGCGCGGGTAGCCCGCTTCCAGTACAGGCCGGCCACCAAGAGGGGAAAGAGCATGGCGTTGCCCTGAAAGCTCCAGGTGGCGATCTGGGCGATGAGCCCCGGTGGCCTGACGGCAATGGCAAAGGAAACCAGCCCAATCCCCAGCACCACCCAGCGGCCCAACAGCTCCTCCTGGTGCGGAGAAAGCTGGCGCTTGAGCAAGGTAACCACCAGATCCCGGGTAACCAGGGAGCTGGCTGTTAGCAGTTGCGAGTCCGCCGTAGACATCAAAGCCGCCAGCGCCGCTGTAATCACCACTGCCGCCACGCCGCTGGGCAGGGTCTGCAACATCAGCGGCATGATCTGATCCGGCTGCTGCAGGTCTGGAAAAGCCAGCCGACCCCAGACGCCAATGAGGGCTGCCGGGAAAAACACCACTAGGATCAGCAGCGGCCAGACCACCATCAGGGTCTGGAAGGGACGGGCACTTTTGGCCATGTAGAAGCGCTGAAAAAATTGGGGGAAAAGGGGCGTGGCCATCAAAAACAGCAGTTGGTTGCCAAGCAGGGTCTGCCAGCTCCAGCGCCCCTGGGGGCCGGGCAAGCTCAGCCAGGGATCCAACCGGCTGCCGGCCTCTTGGCCCCAACTCAAGGCCACGGCCACAAAGGCCACTCCCATCCCCACAACCAAGATGATCCCCTGCACCACGTCCGTCCAGACCACGGCCTGGGAGCCGCCGAAGAGGACATAGCCCAGGATGACCAGCGCCACCCCCACCGCCAGGGGCCAGTAGGGGATCCCTTCCCCCAAAACGGCGGCCAGGGTGCGCGCCCCGCCAATGATCTGGATGCTGATGTAGGGGGCGGTAAACGTCAGGGCGCTTAGGCAATAGAGCAGGGCCAGGAGAGGGCTGTTGAAGCGGTGGCCAAAGAACTCTGAGGGGGTGATGAACCCAAAGTGGCGGGCCGCCAGCCACACCCGGTAGCCCACCCCAAAAAACAGCCCTGAGATCAGCGCCGTGGTGACCCCCACGGCCAAAAAAATCCCCAGGCCGTGGGTGTAGGCATCCGCCGGCACGCCGAGGAAGGTAAAGGCGCTGAGCAGCGTCGCCAGCGTGGTCAAGGTCAAGGCCAGGGATCCCAGCCCCCGCCCTGCCAGGAAATAGCTGACCGGATCCTGGCCGCTGCGGCGGTAGCTCCACCAACCAATGGCCGCCAGCAGCAGCAAGTACACCCCCACCACCCCCAAACTCAAAACCGTGTCACTCATCTCCAGCCCTGGGCCAGCAAGTTCGCACAAAGTAGAAGTTCAGGGGCACCAACAGCAGCACCGCCAACCCTGCTCCCCAGTACCAAGCCGGGATCCCCAATAGCTGCGGCTGGGCCGAGCGGGATCCCACCCAGGTCAACAGCCACAGCAGCGGATAGATCCCCCACACCCAAGCCTGGCGTCCTTGTCCAAGCCGCAATGGCCTTGTCGCCTGAGAACCACCAGCAGGATCCAACCCTAACATTCACTTATCTCCTGCTTTTTTGCTGACCATTACTTAAGGTACTACAGCCACTGTTGGGGGGAGCTGAACTTGTCTTTCTCGATTTCCCCTTCCGATCCTGCCGGCAAAAGGGAGGCTGGGGGCGAACGAGAGCGGCCCTACTGGCTGGCTTGGGCGCGGATTAGAGGGATCGGCCCCCACCGCCTCAAGCGGCTGGCGGAGTTCTTTGGATCCTTGGAACGGGCCTGGCAGGCGGATGTTCCGGCCCTGCTGCAGGTAGAGGGCATTGGCCCCACCCTGGCAGAAACGATTGTCTCTGCCCGTCCTGGCCTCGACCCTGGGGAGATCCTGGAGCAAACCCAAAAGCCCCGCATCCCCTTCCTAACCCCTGCGGATCCCGGCTATCCGCCCTTGTTGTGGGAGCTGCCGGATCCACCGCCCCTTCTCTACGTCTTAGGCGAGTGCCCCGACTGGCAGCAGCCGGCCATCGCTATTGTCGGCACCCGCGCCCCCACCCCCTACGGTCGGCAGTGGACCCAGAAAGTCAGCGCCGCCCTGGCGGAAGCTGGCTGCGTGGTGGTGTCGGGACTGGCCACCGGGATCGACGGCATTGCCCACCAGGCCTGCCTGGAGGCAGGCGGCAAGACGGTGGCCGTGGTGGGAACTGGGGTGGATCAGGTTTACCCCGACCACCATCGCGCTCTCTACCGGCGCATCCTGGAACAAGGGGCCGTCCTCAGCGAATATCCCCCCGGCACGCCGCCGGCCAAGGAGCACTTTCCCCAGCGCAACCGCATTATCGCCGGCCTCTGCCGCGCCACCCTGGTGATGGAGGCCCCAGAGCGCTCAGGGGCGCTGATTACCGCTCACCTAGCCAACCAATACGGGCGGGAGGTGTATGCCCTGCCGGGGAATATCGACACGGCAGCGGCCCGCGGCTGTCTGCACCTCATCCGCAGTGGTGCAGCGATGATCCTGGGGATCGAGGAGCTGCTCCAAGAGCTGGGCTTGGTTGAGGGATCCCCTCTCCCAGACCAACCCTTGTCCGCCGGCCCCAGGGATCCGCAGCAGCAGCTTCTCTGGCAGCTCCTGGGCAACGACATCCTCAGCCTCGATGCCCTGGCTCAGGCCACCCAGATGGACATTGCCACCCTCTCCAGCACCCTGCTGCTTATGGAACTGGAGGGCTGGCTGGTGCAACTGCCGGGGATGCGCTACCAGCGGGCTCGCTGAGGTTGGATCCCTGCACCGCTTCTCCGATGGGAGCCCGGCATGTGGGATCCTCGTGGCGAGGGTTGTTGACATGGGTGCTGACGGGGTAGGCGGCCATGGCCTCTGCCGGGTAGGGGTGAAGCAAGGGCAGGAGCCGCGCCGGATCCCGCACCTGCGGATCCAGCCAGAGGTCGTAATCGTCTTCTAGCAAAATGGCCGGCATCCGCTCGTGGAAAAGCCCCATTAGCCGATTGGCTGGCGTGTTGAGGATGGCGCAAGTTTCTCTCTCCACCCCTTGTGGGCTGCGCCAGCGCTCCCAAATGCCGGCAAAGGCAAACACCGGTCGATCCAGCAGGTAAAACCAGTAGGGCTGTCGCTTGGCCGTGCCCTGGTCGGCCCACTCGTAGAAGCCATCTGCCGGGATCAGGCAGCGGCGGCGGCAAAAGGCCTGGCGGAAAGAGGGTTTCTCGGCCACGGTCTCGGCGCGGGCATTGATCCACCCGGCCTTGGGAGTGCGGCTCCAACTGGGGATCAAGCCCCAGCGGAACTGAGTGGCCTGGCGCTGAAGGGATCCCGCCACCACCGCCAGCAGCGGCTGAGAAGGGGCGATGTTGTAGCGGGGCTGGAGCGCCGCCACTGCCCCCTTCCCGAGTTGAAAATGCTGCTGCAGCCGTTCGGGAGCAACCGCCAGGCTAAACCGTCCGCACATCCGGGATCCCTCAAACCTGGGTGGAAATGCCCAGCAACTGCAGGATCCCCCGCAGCGGGATCTCCACCTGCTCGGGACGGTGGTTGAGCTCATAGCCCAGCTCGTAGATGGCCTTCTCCAGCAGATAGGCCTCTAGCAGCACTTCCAGCTCCTGCGGGCTGCGGGGCAGAAAAGCCCCTTGGGAAGCCACCTGGAGATACTCGGCCAAGAAAGCAGCACAAACCCAGCGGTGCCAAAACTGGGCCCAGCGCATCATGTCGGGGCACTTGTCCCCGCAGACCAGGCCGCTTTCCAGTTGCTGGCGCAAGCCGGTGTGAACGGCGTAGTGGAAAGAGCGCAGCATCCCTGCCACATCCCGCAGGGGGCAGCGTTTGAGGCGGCGTTCTCCCAGGGAGCGGGCCGGCTCCCCTTCAAAGTCGATGATGACAAAGTCCTTGCCGGTAAACAGCACCTGGCCCAAGTGGTAATCCCCATGGCAGCGAGTGCGCAAAGCCGTGATCTTCCGCTCCAGGATGAGGCGGAAGCGGCTCATGATCTCCCCTTCTTGGTCGCGAACAGCCCGGGCCAACTTGGCCTCCACCTCCGGCAGCTTGGGGATCTGCTTGTTCAGCAGCGGAAACACCTGCCCCACCAAATTGCGCATGGATTGATAGATGGAGCGTTGGTAGAGACTGGAGAAGGGCTCGGGGGCAAAGTCTTTGTTTTCGGTGTCGGCAGCCAGAGCAAGGTGTAGCTCGGCGGTGCGCTTGGCCAAGATCCGCACCGACTCCAGGTAGCTGCCAATGGTGGCGTAGGCCAGCTCCGGCAAGGGGAGTTGAGACAGCTCCAAGAAGGATCCCTGCGGAACGGGCACGGGATCCACCTCTAGGTAGTGAACCAGCACCGTCTCGAAAAACTGCCCCAGGCTGTCCAGCGTGTAGTGCCAGGCATCCCCCTCGTTGGGGATGTACTCCTGCAAAATGGCCAACGTGATGGGCTGATCGCTGGGATCAAAGCCCCGCGCCCCACGGCGGCGGCGATATTCCAGGGATCCCAACAGCCGCGGCACCCGCACCTGGGGATGGTGCTCCAGCAGGTAGCGGCCGATCTCTAGCTCTGGATTCACCCCCTCGGCCACCTTGCGATAGAACTTGAGGATGTACTGATTGCCGTAGACCACCGAGGTGTTGCTCTGCTCCGCCTTGAGGATGCGGGGTTCAAGGCCGAGGTCGTACTCAAAGGGAGCAAAGGTGGTGGCCCACAGCTCCCCTGAGGAGTGGCGCAGGCGGCCCTGCTGGGCGATGATCTGCAGCGGCAACGACAAAAAGGTTTTATCGGCCAGCGCGTCGAAAAGCACGCCCGGCGGATCCCCGGCCACCTGCACAGGGAGGATGACTGCCTGGGGCGCCTCTACGCGCAGGTGCAGGGCCGCCTCTTGAGTGGCGTAGCCCACGGGTAAAGAGTAGAGTTCTGCTTCCCCCTCGGTAAACTCGACTTGCAAGAGCAAAATCTGGCCCCGAAAGGGGGGATCCCCTTCCCGGTTACAGGGAATGGCATCCAAAACCTGGGCCGACTGGATCTGGCGGGCTTTGGAGCCGAACCAACGGCAGCGGTAGAGGTAGTCGCCCAAGACCGCCTCCACCTGCTTTTGGCTTTCCCCTTGAAAGAGGCTTTCCCACGTGCCGTTTTGAACCAGCAGGGTGGGCAGGCGATCCAACTCTTCTGGCTTGCTGTGACTGGGGTGGATCCGCTCCGTTGGTCGCTGCGGCTCGAGGGAAAACCAGTAGAAGGAGTGGGGGCCCAGGGTCAGGAAATAGGGCAGTTGGCCGATGGGGGGAAACGGCGTGCGCCCGAAGATCTCCACCGGGATCAGCCCCTCCCAGTGAGCCAAGTCCAGCTCCACGCACTGGACATAGCGGGAGAGATTGGCCACCACCAGGATGCGCTCGTCGCCGTAGGCCCGCATGAAGGCCAGCACCTTGCGGTTTTCCGGGTGCAGCAGCTCAAAAGAGCCGCGGCCAAAAGCTTGGAAGCGCTTGCGAACCGCGATCATCCGTTTCATCGTCCACCACAGGGAATAGGGGTTGTTCCGCTGCGCTTCCACGTTGACGGTTTCGTAGTGGTACTCGGCGTCGATGACAATGGGCAGGTAGAGCTTCTGCGGGTTAGCCCGAGAGAAGCCGGCGTTGCGGTCGGCGCTCCACTGCATCGGCGTGCGCACGCTGTTGCGATCCCCCAGGTAGATGTTGTCCCCCATGCCGATCTCGTCGCCGTAGTAGATCACCGGCGTGCCGGGCAGGGAAAACAGCAGGCTGTTCATCAGCTCGATGCGGCGGCGGCTGTTGCCCAGCAGGGGCGCCAAGCGGCGGCGGATGCCCAGGTTGACCCGCGCGTTGGGATCCTTGGCGTACACCTGGTACATGTAGTCCCGCTCTTCGTCGGTGACCATCTCCAGGGTGAGCTCGTCGTGGTTGCGCAAGAAAATGGCCCACTGGCAGGTTTCGGGAATGGGGGGAGTCTGCTGCAGGATGTCGATGATGGGGAAGCGATCCTCCATCTGGATGGCCATGAACAGCCGCGGCATCAGGGGGAAGTGGAAGTCCATGTGGCACTCGTCTCCGTCGCCGAAGTAGGCTACGGCATCTTCCGGCCACTGGTTGGCCTCCGCCAGCAGCATACGGTTGGGATATCTTTCGTCAATGTATTTGCGTAGGGCCTTGAGGAAGGCGTGGGTTTCCGGCAGGTTCTCGCAGTTGGTGCCCTCCCGCTCGTACAGATAGGGCACCGCGTCCAACCGCAGGCCGTCCACCCCCATGCTCAGCCAAAAGTCCACCACCTCGAAGATGGCCTTCTGCACGGCAGGATTGTCGTAGTTGAGATCCGGCTGGTGGGAGTAGAAGCGATGCCAGTAGTAGGCTTTGGCCACCGGATCCCAGGCCCAGTTGGAAGTTTCAAAGTCTTGAAAGATGATGCGGGCCTCTTTGTACTTTTCCGGGGTGTCGCTCCAAACGTAGAAGTCCCGCTCGGGGGTGCCGGGGGCGGCGCGCCGAGCCCGCTGAAACCAGGGATGCTGATCGGAGGTGTGGTTGAGGATCAGCTCGATGATGACGCGGATCCCGCGTTGGTGAGCGGCATCTAGAAAGATTTTGAAGTCCTCTAGGGTGCCTAGGGTGGGGTTGACGTTGGTAAAGTCAGAAACATCGTACCCATCATCCCGCAGAGGGGAGGGGAAAAAGGGCAGCAGCCAGAGGGCCGTGATGCCCAGATCCTGCAGGTAGTCCAGCTTTTCCGTCAGGCCCTGGAAGTCGCCCACTCCATCGCCATCGCTATCGGCAAAAGCCCGCACCGGTAGCTCGTAGATGATCGCGTCTTTGTACCAGAGGGGGTTGTGGGTTAAGGGAGAGACGATGCTGCGCAGAGGGGCTTGGCTCATCATATCGGCAATAGAAACAGGATTTGGACACCTTGGCAACCCTAACCGTTGAGTGGGGATCCTCTCAATAGACTGCAGCCTTCTCTTGGGTGCCAGGGATCCCGGCAGGCGGTGCGGTTTTGGGCCTGACAGGGCGATTTTAACCCCTCACCCCCGGCCCCTCTCCCAGCCCTCACCCCCGGCCCCTCTCCCAGAGGGAGAGGGGAGGTGGCGAGTGCTCTGGGGTTTGGGGTGGCAAGGGATCCCCCTGGGTTCTTATGCTGGTGGGCGACAGTTGCAGTGAGGCCGAGCGTGAGAGTTGTCTGGGAACGCAGCATTTACGGGGGCAATGGCCGCGTGCCCTGCATTATCTGCGGCGGATGGGCCACCCCGATCCAGAAAAAGGGGCAGCAGGTGCTGCTGGCGGTGGTCTACAACGACCGGGGCCAAATCTATGGCGAGATCTGCCGCAGTTGCCTCAGCCTGGGGGCCAAGGGCATCAAAGAGTATCTACGGGAGCGGATTGCCCGCCTGCGTAGACAACTGCAAGACCTGGAGGAGCTGGAGCGGGGAGAGGTGCAACTGCCCACCTTGGAGCAGGAGCTGAGCGCTTACTTGGATTGAAGACTACTCTTTCTGCCGCTCAACCTCGAAATCCCGTTTGGTATGTCGCGGGATCAACTCCAGCCGATCAATGTCGTCTCGCCAACTAGGGGGAACTCTGCGAAAACACAGGCCAAACAGCTCGTGGGCTAAGGCGATCCGTTCTTTGTCAATATGCAGGTAAGCCTTGCCGAATAACCCGTCTACCATCCACAGCCCTATCGCCCAAAGGAGCGGTATGAGCAGATTCATCCTCAGTCTCATCCCCAAGCCCTCTCCCTTGCCGCAGCCGGCTGTGACCTCTGCTGCCTGGCTTGCTCTCTTGAGTGCCGGCTTGAGTGGGGCTGCTCTCTGTTTGGCAAGTTTGGCCCCTTGGAATGCCCTCAGCCCGGCCCGAGGTTTGAATGATGTGGCCAGCAAAACGGCTGTTGTTGGCACCCCTCAGTTGTCCGGCAACGCGGATCCTTCTTGGGCGGCCTCCTCCGTCCCCCAGATGGGCAACGCCTCGGAGATGAGGATCTCCCCTTGTAAACTACCCGACTCCGACCGCTAAGCGGTACGGAGCGGGCTTAAGCGCTCCGCGCCGCTGACGCGAATGGTAGCCCTGCAGTTGGCAAGCCAACCACGGGCCTCTGGGCCGGTTTACAGCGACCCCCAAAAGCGCAATCACGTTGGCACCGTTCAAATCCGCATCCCCTTCCCAACCACAGGCCGGGTTCACACAACGAAAATGCTTCCCTTCCCGCTGCCCAATCCACAAACACCGGTGACAGGTCTGCGAGCTGTAGGCAGGCGGCACCACCACAACCTGGGTCCCTGCTCTGGCGGCCTTGTAATGCACAAACTGCCGCAACTGGTAAAACGCCCAACTGTTCGACCGGCGCCGCTCCGTCTTGCTGCGTGGCTGTTGGTTGGTACGCTCCCGGATCCCGGTCAGGTCTTCCAAGGCAATAAAACGGTGGGTGGCCAGTGCCCTAGCAACAATGGCTTTGGAGATGCAGTGGTTCACCCAAGCTTGAAAGCGTCTCTCCCGACCAGACAGCCGTTGCAGCAGTTGCCGACACCTGCGCCGAGAACTGCGTGTGCCCTTACCGGCCTTGCGTTGCAGAGCCGCCCTCAACCGGGAGTAGTGGTCTCTGACCCGGTTCAACTGCTGTCCATTTCAGTGGTCTCCTTCTGTTCGCGTCAGCGGGACGGAGTCCTTGGTATGGGCAATATCTCTCCTACCCAAGTCCACACCAATCGCCCCGGTGGTGTCTCGTGGCTCCGGTGGGTCCTGCTCCACGCCAATCTGGATGTAGTAAGAACCATCTTTGCGCTTGATGAGCGTGGCCGATTTGGGATTGGTGCCTGCCAACACGCCCCGCTGGTAGTTGCCCATTGCCAACTCAAAGCGTTCCCGCCCCTCAACGGTGGTCAGCGACACCGTCCAGTCCCTCTCACGGAAAGAGAAGATGCGGGCGTCAAAGGACTCCGTCCCGCTAGCGCGAAAGGTAACAAAGCCAGACTTGAACGCTTTGACCGGACGATTCTTTTGCTGGGCAACCTTGCGGGCAGCGGCCAGCCTTCTGCACACCTGTTGTGCTAGGTTGCTGGATAGCCCGAAGCGGGTACGAATTGCGCGGTAGCAGAGCGATTGAAGCTTGACTGCGTTGACCGCCTTCTCTGGCGTGTTTTGGTTGACCCAGTAAGGCCTACGGCCCGCTGGCGCGAGGAGTGCTTGTGCAAAAGCCGACAAGGTTGCCTCTAGCTTCACGGCTTGCGAAGCAGACACCTTGAGCTTGCAGGAGATAGTCAGGACTTGGGTCATGTCACAACTATATGTCGTCCGCATTTCTCCCGAGCCTGACCCTACGGGTACAGGGCGGGGCTCCTGCAGTTTCTAGCTGAAGATTCTTGAAGCCTTCCCCAGAGCAGATCGACCGCTTCGCCCGCGCTCTTCTGGCGGTGCAGCCCCTTCTGGCGGCCACCCAAATCGCCTGCAGCAGGCCAACGGCAGCGAGGAACGTCGGCAAATTGAACAACAGTTTGAAACCGCAGCCGCCAAGGTCATCGCCGCCCATCAACTGACCCCAGAGGACTATCACCGCATCTCTGCCAGCGCCCAGTCGGATCCGGGTGTAGCAGCCGCAGTCACCGCAGCCGTGCGCCGCTGGATGTCGCCCTAGCCCGACAAGACCCTGGCCTGCAGGCGGGAGGAGAAAACTTCGTAAATAACCGTCAAAGGTTGGCCTCGGTGCAGCAAAAGATAATGCCTAGCCCAGAAAGGGCCAGGACACTGCAGCAGCCGGGCAATCGGGTCTGTCTCACCATAGTAAAGGCCGCGCAGATCGCGAAAGGTCTCCAGTTTTTCTTGGATTAGATTTTGGCCAATGGGCAAATCGGGATGGGGCAAGTATCGAGCCAGATGGTCGGAGTTCCACCAAGAGGTGGCATAGAGCAAGGGCTGCTGAGAGGTTGCTCCACACAGCCAAACCCGCCGCCGCACCAAGGGGGATCCCAGCCGTGCCAAATCCTTGGCCAGCCGTTGCATGGACTGGGGGGCGGCCCTCTGCTCCGCCGGCAAATCGACCCGGCCCGTGTCGAGCAGATGGGCCTGAATCGGCTCTTGGGTCAAGGCAGCTAGGTTGCGGGTGGTCAAGCCATCCCCCAAGAGCAGCAGGCGCAACACGGGATCCACCTGCACCAACTCAGGCTGTAGCGGGTCTGCCTCCCCCTGCCAATGCAGTTGCAGAGGCCACCAATCGCCTTGGCCAGAGGAGACGTTAGAACAGAGAGCAGCGCTCCAAGGGGATCCTGCGGCGTCGGCCTGGTAGGTCAGTGGAGAAGGGGAAAGTTCCAAGGCGGAGGTTCGGTTGTTAAGTTCTGTATCGCTCCTTAGTCTAACCCACCCCCTGCTGCAGCTCTAGGGGCTTGCCTAGCTGGTGCCCGGCTGGATCAGCAGCCGTACCACCCAGGGGACGACCACGATGACGCTGATCAGGCGGGCCAGATGCATGACCACCACTGTGCTGGTTTGGGCTCCCATGTCCAGGGCAATCAAGCTCATATCGGAAATGCCCCCTGGCGCCGTGCCCAAGATGGCCGTGAGGCGCTCGATGCCCAACCAACGGGAGATCAAATACCCCGACAAAACTCCCGTGCCCACCGCAATCACCGTACAGAGCAGGGCCGGTCGCCACAGATCCTTCAGGGCAAAGAAGGTCTCAGCAGTGAGCTTGCTGCCCAAAAGGATGCCCAGCACCACCTGCATGACAAAGCGGATCCCGGCTGGGGGAGTGGGGATCGGGATCGCCCCCCAAACATTGACCAAACCCACTGCTACCATCGAGCCCACCAAGGCTCCTGCCGGCAGCCTCAGCTTGACTGCGATCAGGGCACCTGCCAACCCGATCAACACCGTCCAGAGATAGTTCATCATTGCGGCTTGGCCTCGCGGCAAGGGGATCTCTGCAAAGCAGGGCTTGGCCCACCTTTTCCACGACATTCGGCGCAAATGCCGTAGAAGTCCAGCACATGGTACTCGATCACAAATTGGTAGCGGCTGGCAAGCTGCTCCTCCAGATCTTCCACCGGGCAATCCGGCAGAGGCACCACCCGCCGACATTCGGTGCAGATCAGGTGATGGCGGTTGTGGCCGTTGCTGGGCAGAACCTGATAGTAGGTTTGCTGATCCCCCAAGTTGACCGCCTGCAGCTTGCCCTCATTGCGCAGAGCATCCAAAACTCGGTAAACCGTGGCCAGACCCACCGTGTGGTTGGCATTGCGTAACTCCAAAAAGATCTCTTGCGCCGAAAGGGGCTGTGAGCGCTGCTCTAGCAGCTCCAGAATTAATTTCTGGTTGCGGGTCTGGCGGGAAGAAGACATGAGCCTTTGTCTGGGTCATTCTTTGGGGTCAGCGCTCAGAGTCTGCCTCGGCTTTCATGCGCTCTAGGGTCTGGTGCATCTGGTCGAACATTTGGGTTAGGGAGAGCCCAAATCCCCCAAGCTGGGTTTGCAGTTGTTTGATGGTCATCTGAGCCATAAAGTCGTCGGAGAGCTCCAGCCGCTTCATGAAAATGCGCTGGCGCTCCAGCAATTCTTCCATTCGCTCAATGAAGATTTTTTTGCCTTCCCGGTCGAATTGGCCGTAGCGCTCGCCAAGTCGCATCAGGTTTTGGAAGTCCTGAAACAGTTGCTTGGCTTCTTCTTGGACGATCTCCGAGTCGAAAAAACTCATGGCCTTCGGTTTGCTCTGCATAAACTGTATTGGATATACCCATCCTATCCGATCGGGTTGGGGGGCGCAGTCCCTGCCGTTTTCCGGCCAGTACGGGATCCCGCCCTTCGCTTGGGTGGAGAATGGAGTTTGGGCCTGTCTGCCCCGCTCTCTGCTATGTTCCCCTTTCCTGGTGTGAAGGCTTACACGCAGCCGGCTTTGGCCCGGCAGTGGTGCCAACGGGTGCAGGGATCCCGACCGCTGTTTTTGGCCTGCCTGGGGTTTACGGAAACAGCTCTTGTGCCGGGCATCTCCGCTGCCGGCGCCACGCCCTCCTTGCGGCGCTACACGGCCCTTGCCGATGGAGAGGTGCTGCTGGGGGGCTATTCTCACCGCTTACCCACCTCTCCCGATGGCTATCCTTCACCGGTGGTGATCAGCCGCGCCGTCCTGAGGGAGTTGGGGATCCCCTGTCGCGTGTTCGACTGTGGTTTGCCGGAGCCGCTGCCGGGGGCAGAAACGGCAAGCGCCAGGGGGATGGCCCGCTGCTTGAGCACGGGGCAGGCTTTATCTCTGGAACAGGTGAGATCCCTGTGGCAGGAGGGGTATGGGCGGGGATCCCGGCTGGAGTCGAGCTACTGCGTCATCGGCGAATGTGTGGCAGGGGGCACCACCACGGCACTGGCGGTGTTGCTGGGGCTGGGCTGGCAAGCAGAGGGCATGGTCAACAGCAGCCACCCGGTCTGTAACCACGCCCAAAAGCTGGCCTTGGCGCGGCAAGGTCTGGCCCATCTCTCGCCCAACGCTACAGCGCCAGAGGTGGTGGCCGCTGTGGGGGATCCGATGCAGCCCTTTGTGGCCGGACTGGCGATGGCGGCAGCCCAGCGGGGGCCGGTGCTGCTGGCGGGCGGCACCCAGATGCTGGCGGTGCTGGCCCTGATGCGGCGCTGGGGGGAAGAGCAAGGGATCCCTTGGCCCCCGGAGAACGTAGTGGTAGGCACCACCCGCTGGGTGGCCGAGGATCCCTCCGGCAATACGGTGGCCTTAGCCGAGTTGCTGGGGACTGCCCCCCTTTTGGCTACCCAACTGAGCTTTGCCAATAGCCGCTACGCCCCCTTACAGGCTTACGAGCGGGGCTATGTCAAGGAGGGGGTGGGGGCGGGTGGGCTGGCCATTGCCAGCAGCCTATATGCCGGCTGGGGCCAGGCAGAGCTGTTGGCCGCCGTTGAGCGCAGCTACGAGCAACTTGTGCTTCAGGCCGGCTCCAGGGGGGCCATCGTCAGGCCCTCCCGCAGCAACTGTTGATGGTAGAGCTCCGCTTGCTCTTGCGGGCCGACCCAGACGACCGCTTGCCCTTCGGCATCCACCTGCACGGTTAGTTGTCGCGCCAAGGGCAGGGTCATGCCGGGGATGTACTTGAGCAGGCATTCGGTAACGTGCTGAAAGGTGTTGAAATCGTCATCCAAGACGATCACCTTGAAGTGGGGGTAGGGCTGACGAACCCGGGTTCTCGATGGAGACGACTGCTGAGCAGGTCGAGTGGGAGCTTCCGTGGTCATAGCAGCAGAACTCAAGACAACATCCGGTAACTTTGATGCCTTAGATCCGATTCAACTTTCTCAACAGACAAAAATTTGCCGCTGTTGATTCTGAATCTATTCTAGTTCCTAGTCTAGTGAACTCTGGTGAACGCATTGGCGTCTGCCGGCAGCCCCTATTTGCCTTCGGATCCCCTGCCGGTGCAAGAGATGGGAAAGAGGTGCGGATTCCCGACCCACTCTCACAACATCAGCTCTTCCCGCAGGGAGCGGCGGGGCTTTTTGCCGCCGAAGTGGTGCTCAAAATAGAGGGCGGTGGCCTGCGACAGGATCCCGGCTTGGGCAAGGGCCTGGCACAGGGATCCCGCCGGCGGCAGGTGCTTCTGGATCTGTTCGATTTGGACGGCGCTGACCAGCCCCGAGGCCTTAAGGTAGTCGGCTACATGCCGTCCACCTGCTAGGTACACAGAGTAGCCGTCTTCGCTGAAAAACTTGACCGTCTCTGGCTTGAGGCCGCTGTGGTGGGTCAGCACATCCGTGAAGGTGCCGCCCTCTGTTTCCCAGGCATGGATGACGGCTTCGATGCCAGCATTGTCGAGGAGGCCGGCTGCCCGCAATTGGGTCAAGATCCGCTGCACCCAAGGGGTGGCCCGCTGCAGCGCTTCCAAGTCCTCTTCTCCCAAATACCCTTGGGGCGGTAATTCCCCTTCTGCTGCTCTTGCGGCTACAGTCGGCGTTGAGATGGCCTGCGGCGGGACTTGTTGCTGGGCCGTAGGCGCGGTGGCAGGGGGAGGGGCTGGCTGTGTCTGAACTGCTTGCAGTTGGGCTTGGAGCTGACGCACCTGCTCTTGGGCCTGTTGGAGCTGGGCTTGGGTTTCTTGGAGTCGGGCTTGAGTTTCCTGCAGTTGCATCTGCAGCCGGTGGATGGTCTCGGCGGCTTCTTGGCGAGCGTGGGCCAGGTCGGCGATGAGGCGAGTTTTCGTCGATTGAGCCAGTTGGAGTTGGTGCTGGTGCTCCTGCAACGATTGGCTCAGGGTGGCCAGTTGGGCTTCCTTCTGCTCCAGCGTCTGGCGCAGGTGGGCTTCCGTCTGCTGGTGCTGCTGCAGCCGGGATCCCAGCTCTTGCAGCTTGGGTTTGGCCTGGGATTGCCATTCTGTCAGCTCGTGGCAGCGGCGACGTAAGGTCTCCAGCTCGGCTTGGGAAGCTTGCAACTGTTTGGCCAGGGCCTGGACTTGCGCGGATCCCCGATCTTGCTGGGCTTGGAGCTGCTCCTCCAACTCTTGAATGCGCTGCTGGGCAGCCCTGTGTTGCTCGGATCCCTGCTGAATCTGGGCGGCCAGTTGGGCTTCCAACTCGGCCATTCGCTGCTGCTGGGCCTGGTAGTTAGCAATCTGCTGCCGCAACTGCTCGGCTGTAGCTTGCTGGTGCTGTCGCTCCTGCTCCAGTTGCGCCTTTAGGGCGGCAACCTGCTCTTGGTAGCGCTCCAGTTGGGCTTTGTATTGCGCGGTAGCTTTGTGAACCTGCTGCGCTGCCTGCAGCGGCGAAGCGTAGAGGGGAGGCTGATCCGAAATGGTGGACCACTGCTCCACCATCACTTCCCAACTGTTGGCAGCTCCTCGCCGTCGCCGTAGCTGCTGCTGCTTGTCGAGGGCCCACTCCAACCAGTGGGGTTGCACCCAGCCCTGCTGCACCAGGATCTCCCCCAACTTGCGCTCGGGGTGGTGCTTCTGCTGAAGCAGAGCTTGATACACGTGCTCCAGCTCCAGGTAGCCGTGCAGCACCAGGATCTCGCCGATGCGCACCAACTCGACCGGGATCAAAGGATAGAGATCTTGCGGGGCAACCCAGCCGTGCTGCATACACAGCTCCCCCAACATCAGGGGGCTGTCCGCCTTTTCCCACATGGCCTGAGCCAACTGGGCGGGGGTGAGCAACCCCGCTTTGTTGAGGGCTTCCCCCAAGCGGATCTCGAACTTCTCCCGCTCAATAGCGGCTGGGCTGGAGCTGGTCAACGGATTCATGGGGCCTCTCGGACATGAGGAGTAAGCTTAACTACAGCTATCATGTCGGAAAATTCTTAGAAAGGCGAGGGAGTGTAACTGTGATGCATTTTGTCAAGCCGGGGATCCACGGATGTTGCAGGAATGTCCATCTTTAAGCTGCAAGAGGCCGTTGTTCCCGGCTCTGAGCAAACTGCTGAAGCCGGCGCAGCATCAGCAATTGTCCCAAGCCCAAGGGCAAGAGAGAAACGGCTTCTACCCGCAACTGCACCCAGCCGTTCCCCCACCGCCAATCACAGTAGCCATCGGCTCCGCCCCACATCAGCAGGCGCAGCCGTTCCGGCAGCAGGGTTTCCACTTGGTGCGGGATCGAGAGGGGGCCCCATTGGACGGCAAAGGTGCTGCCCGGCTCCAGCCTGGCGGGCAGGGATCCCTGCAATTGCTGTGGCCAGATCCACTGCTGCAACAACTCCACCTCGGTCAAGCAGCGCTGTATCGTCGATGCACTGGCCTCGACTTCGATGCGGATGGTGGAAGATTGGAATGTCCCGAGCATCCTTGTCCCGCGTAGGTGACCCCAAAACCAAAGCGGCAAGGGGGTGACCCCTGTTAACTCTATTCTGGCCGATTGCTCCCGATTTGCCTTTGAAAACGGCTCGTCCCCATGTGGTGGCCATCTTGGCCCAAAGTCTGGATGGCAAGCTGGCAGCTCACCGCGGGCAAAGGCCCCACTTCGCCAGCGCCGAAGACTATCGGCACCTGGAAAACCAAGCTGCCCGGCAACAGGCTTTGATTATGGGGGCGGCCACGCTGCGGGCCTACGGCACCAGCCTTCGCCTCCGGGATCCCGAGCTCATCCAACGCCGACTCCAGCAGGGCCTCTCTCCTCAGCCTCTGACGATCATCTGCTCCGGCAGCGGGGATATTCCTGAGGATTTGCCGTTTTTTCGGCAGCCCCTCACCCGTTGGCTGTGGACCACTCCCCAGGGATCCCGGATTTGGGAGAACCGCACCGGCTTTGCAGATATCTGGGTGGCTGCCGATTGGGATCTGCCGGCACGGCTGGCCCGCCTGCGCAGTTTGGGCATTGAACGGGTGGGGTTGCTGGGCGGGGGGCGGCTTTTGGGGGCGTTTTTGCAGGCAGGGAGCTTGGATGAGCTGTGGGTAACCCTGGCGCCGGTGTTGCTGAGTGGGTATGCCGATGCCCCGGCTAGCATCGAGGGCTGGCAACTGCAGGGATCCCCGCCCCAGCTGGAGCTGCTGGAGTGCCACCGTGGCTCTAAGGAGCTGTTTTTGCGCTACCGGGTCGAGTGGCCCTGAGGGGGCTCGCGAGAAAAAATTTTTGGACAAATTTAGATTTCTCAGAAATCCACAGGTTTTCCCCAGACTTTCCACAGGCGGGCGGGCTGTTTTCCACAGACTCCTTGCCACAGGAAACGGCAGCGAGGGTTTCTGTGGAAAAGTCCAAACTGGAAAGTTCAAGCGGATACACCTTTAGAAATGTAACGGGATCGCGCCGTTTTTGCCGATGGCATCAAAACCAGCGGCGGACTCTAACAAACTTGGAGCCGCTGCCCAGGATTGACAGCCCCCATGGGGCAGAGGGCAGAATAGCCGCACCTGAGGTGAGGGGGAGATTTTCCTGGCAGCTCTCCTCAGAGGCAAAGAACCCTTTGCCCAAGAACTCTATCCCTTCTCCTGCCTGAGACAAGGCCAAGGGGCAGCCTGGTATCCTCTGGCCGCTGCCGGACGGGCTAGGGGCAAACTTCTACAGACTGTCTTGCTTTTGACGGGGCTGATGCGGCCCCCGGCATACCCAAGTTAGAGAGCTGGGTTGGTTTGTTTGCGATTCCCTTCTAGGCAGGCCCGGTTTTGGCCGGATCCCTAGGTTTTCTTGGTTTCACTGTTAACCCCGAGTAGGTGGTTGGGCTATGGATTCTCCCACCGTCAGCATTTTGAGCGAAATTCCCGAGGAGCTACACGACACTCTCAAAAACTACCTCTCTCGTCACCCCGACTGGGATCAAGATCGGGTGGTGACGGCGGCACTCTCGCTATTCCTGCTCCAGAGCGGAGACACAGATCGGCGCGCCGCCCGTATTTACTTAGACAGCCTGTTTCGCCGCAACTGAGCCCTCGGAAGGCAAGCCCCGAGGATGGCCCGATGCATGGGCGGGGGGTTAGGAACACTCTGTCAAGAACGTCCTACTAACCTGAACTGTTAACCTGAGTAGGAAGATGTCCCGCTGTTGCCGCATGCCGGCGGGAAGGGTAAAAAGGGATCCACCAAGGGAAAAACCGTGCCACAGGGCTTCGGGCGAGGAAAAAGCGACCGGCAGACGGCTGGGCCAAAGGGCCTAGGACGAGGCTCCGCTCTACCCCCCTGCCCTTCCCCGGAGGCGACCCTGGCGCTGGCCGAGCGCCACCGACAAGCAGGGGATCTGGAGACGGCACTGCACCTCTGCCGGCAGCTTACCCGGGCCCATCCCCACCTGTTCGCCGCCCAGGCGTTGCTGGGATCCCTCTATCTGCAGATGGGGGATCCCTGCCAAGCCCTGACCCCCCTGCAATTGGCTTTGCATCTGAGAAGGGACTGGGTGCCAGCCTGGCAGGAGCTGGGCGATGCCTGGATGCTACTGGGCAACCCGGAGGAGGCGGCGCGCGCCTATGAACAGGGCTTGGCTTTTGCTCCTGCCGATGGGCAACTGCTCTTGCGGTTGGGCAGTTGTTGGCTGGCTTTGGGGAAACGGGAGCAGGCGATTGCGGTGCTGCGCCAGGCCGCAGCAGCCCAGCCTCCCCAAGTTTATGCTTTGGCGGCTTTGGGGAACGCCCTCCTGTTCGACAACCAGCTTGGGGAAGCGGAAGCCTGGTTTCGCCGCGCTCTCGCCCTGGCGCCGCAGGAGGGGCGGATTCTCGTCAACCTCGGCCACTGCCTGCACCTACAAGACCGCCTAGAGGAGGCCGCCGACTGTCTGCGACAGGCCATCCCGCTGCTGCCGGAGGAGGCGCAGCCCCACAACAACCTGGGCACCGTCCTGCAAGAGCAAAACCAACTCGAGGCCGCTATTGAGGCTTATCGGCGCGGCCTGCAGTTGGCCCCCGACTGGCCGGAGATCCATTACAACCTGGGCACGGCCTTGCTCACCCTGGGCCGCTATGAGGAGGGGTGGCGGGAGTACGAATGGCGGCTGCAGCGACAAGGGGCAGCCTATCCGCGCTTCCTCTCGCCCCTGTGGCCGGGATCCCCTCTGGGCCAGCAGACGCTGCTGATCTACGCCGAACAAGGGCTGGGGGACACGATTCAGTTTGTGCGCTACCTGCCGCTCTTGGCCGCCGCCCATCCTGCAGCCCAAATTTTCTTCCGCTGTCAGGGATCCCTCGTCGAGCTGGTGCAAGCCGCCTTCCCCCAGGTACAGGTTATCTCGGAGAGGGATCCCTTGCCCTCTTTCGACCAGCACCTGCCCTTGCTCAGCCTGCCCCACCGCCTGGGCACCACGCTGGAGACAATTCCCGCCCGCATCCCCTATCTGACCTGTCCCGATGGGAGCTCGGCCTGGCCGGAAGATTGGCCAGAGCTTCCCCCGCGAAAACTGAAGGTGGGACTGGTATGGGCCAGTGGCCGCCGCGCCAACCCTGAGCTAAACCGCGTGCAAAGGCTGAAAAGTTGTCCTTTGGACTTGCTGCTCCGGGAATTGCCAACGTCCGCCATCCAGTGGGTCAGCCTACAGGTGGGGGAAGATCTAAGCCCAGTGGGATCCCTCCTGGAACAGCACCAGGTGATGGAGTTGGGATCCCGTTTTCGCCATTTTGTCGATACAGCCGCAGCCGTTGCCCAGTTGGATCTGGTGATCAGCGTCGATACAGCCGTTGCTCATTTGGCCGGCGCGATGGGCAAGCCGGTGTGGGTGCTGTTGCCCTTTGCCGCCGATTGGCGCTGGCTCCTCCAGCGGCAAGACAGCCCCTGGTACCCTGAGACAATGCGCCTGTTTCGGCAAAACACACCAGGAGACTGGGTTGGCGTGTTGCGGCAGGTGCGGGTCGCCCTCGAAGAGACGCTGTCAGGGATCCCTTCTCAAAACCCCACCTATTCCTCGCCCTGAACGATGCGCTGAAACAAATAGCCGGTGCCGCGGGCCGTCAGGATCAGCTCTGGATTGCTGGGGTCATCTTCCAGCTTGGCCCGCAGCCGCGAAATGTGGACATCCACCACCCGCGTATCCACATGGCGCTCCGGGGTATAGCCCCACACCTCCTGCAAAATCTCGGAGCGGGAAAACGGCTCCCCCGAGCGGCTGACCAACAGCTCCAGCAGACTGAACTCCATCCCGGTCAGGCGGATGCGCTCGTCCCGTTTATAGACCTGCCGCTTGTTGGTATCGATGCGGATATCCCCCACCTGAATCACTCCAGAACTGGGGATCCCCTCGTGGCTTGCCCGCGCCACCCGTCGCAGCACCGAGCGAATGCGGGCTTCCAGTTCCTTGGGCGAAAAGGGCTTGACCACATAGTCGTCTGCCCCCAGCTCCAACCCCGTGATGCGGTCGGCCACATCCCCCAACGCCGTCAGCATGATGATCGGAATGTCGGATTCCTTGCGCAACTCCTGGCAAACTCCATAGCCATCCAGCTTTGGCATCATCACATCCAGCACCACCAGGTCGGGATCCTGCTTGTGGAAAACCTCCAGCGCCTCCTCGCCATCCGAAGCCGTAACCACGTCGTACCCGATCATGGACAGACGGGTTTCCAAAATGCGTC
This sequence comes from Synechococcus sp. H55.7, assembly GCF_047462395.1. Lineage (NCBI taxonomy): Bacteria > Bacillati > Cyanobacteriota > Cyanophyceae > Synechococcales > Synechococcaceae > Synechococcus > Synechococcus sp. H55.7. The sequence goes on along the minus strand of NZ_JANSJD010000001.1, from coordinate 177,576 downwards.
GAATGCTAGCCTCGTCGTCGACCACCAGAATCCGTTCCTTACGCTGTGCTTCCACGGTGCCGCAACTCCTGAACTTCTCAATAAAAAAGATTAGAAAAATTGAGGCAAGCGCTAAATTGGGGTGAGCAGATGCAATGGGGCCGATCTGGAATGGATGGGTTTGCCCAGGGAATTTCAGACCCCCCAACTCCTCGTCTGTTGGCGGCCAAAGCCGCACCTCAAGGATGCAGCCCTGGGAAACAGACACAGAACAGCAGGCTCTTTGGCCACCGGACTCGATCTTAAAGTTCTAAACTTTGTCCAGCAGCACAGGCGTGGCCCCCTGACAAACCCTTGCGGTTGACCCCTGCCAAACCTGAGAAACCTTCGTAAGAAGTTACTTTCTACTCCTTAATTTATCATCCAGAAACGGCTGCTACCCCACCTTGACGCTCTATTCTGCGGCAATTTAGCCCAACTTGATACATACCTTCACAACTTCTTCAGGTTGCGACAAGGGCTGCGCTGGGTCGGAATGACTCGAATGGCTATTCGGCAGAAAAAGTGGCTGCCGCCACTCCCTAGCCGTTGGCAGTGGGAAGAGTATAGCAACTGTCCAGCAGGCCAGCGGAACGGATTTCGCGGTCGGCGTGATGCTCCAAAACGCGCCGCAACAGACGTTCTGCCTCCAGCCAAGCCGCCAAGGGCAGCGAATCTTCGGCCAGGGGCAAAGTTGGACTGGGCAGGGATCCCAAAGCTTGCAGGACGGAACTGGAGACCCAGACAATTGGGCTGGGCCGCTGCGCCACCCGGCAAGGATCGCAGACCAAGCCGCCCAATTGCGGGCTGAAAAAAACGTTATCGACCAACCCCCCCCCGCAGAAGTGACAGGCTTGCACCTGGGGAGCGAACCCTGCCAACGCCAGGAGGTGATACAGCCCATGGATGAGCAAAGGCAAAACGGCCCGCTCCGAAGCGGCCCGTTCGATGCGTTGCAAGTGTTCCACCAACACCACAAACAGCTCTTCCTGGGCTTGGTCGGGCAAGGCCAGTAGCAAGGCCACCTCCGCCAGGTACTGGGCCGCCGTGAGATGGGCCAAGCTGCGGCCAAGACGAGGAAAAGTCTGGAGAGTTTCCACCTGGACAATGCGCTGCAGACGTTGGCAGGCCTCCGTCTGGGCAGACCAGCGCCCCCGCGCGATCAGCAGCTCGTTGATGACAAAGGGCTCCATTCGCCCTCCCCACTTGGAAGGCTGCTTACGGGATCCCTTGGCCACCGCGCGGATCAAGCCTTGCTCGCGGGTCAAGATGGTTATGATCCGATCCGACTCGCCCAGCGGGATCCCCTTTAGGTTGATGCCCGTCACCCGATAGGTGCGCCCACTCATGCGGTTCCTCTGGCTTGCAGCTCTTGCATGAGCTCCAGCCCCCAAGAGGTGCCGATGCGGCTGGCCCCTGCTTGGATCATGGCCTCTGCTTGAGCCAGCGTGCGAATGCCGCCCGAAGCTTTCACCCCCACTTTACCCCGGCTGAGCTGCCACAACAGTTGCACATCTGCCGGCGTCGCCCCGCCCATCCAGCCGGTGGAGGTCATCAGAAAAGCTGCCCCCGCATCGATGCAAATCTCCCCGGCCAGCTTTTTCTCTGCCTCGGTCAAGAGGGCCGTTTCCAAAATGGCCTTGACGCAAACCCCCGTTTCTTCCACCAGTTGGGCAATCTCGGCATGGAGGCGATCCAGCTCCCCCGCCTTGAGCCAGGCCAAGTTGATGCGGACATCCAGCTCCCGGCACCCCTGCTCCACCGCCAGTTGAGCCTCATAGAGCTTAGCCTCCGCAGTGGTGGTGCCCAAGGGAAACCCCACCACCGTGCTTACCTTGACCGGGGATCCATGCAGCCGCTCCACCACCCGCGGCACGTAACAAGGTGGTACGCAAAAAGTGGGAAAACAGTAGCGCAAGGCAATTGCGCACCCCTGCTCGATCTGTTCCGGGGTCGCCATCGGCAACAGCAGCGTGTGGTCGATGTACTCCGCCAAATTGATCGAGCTATCCGCCGCGCCCTTCCGCTCCAGAGAAAGCATGGGTCGAGCCCCCAGCACCCTTCTCTACTTTAGCCCCAGTTTTCGCCCGCAGGGAGCCGCAAAGGTGGCCGAGCCTTATCGGTGTACCACCGCCCGATCGCCAGCCTTGATTGACCTGCCGCGTGCTAGGCACAAATGCGGGGCAAAGGTGCGGGCGCCGAGGTCACCTGCAGCAATCGGGGAATACGGCTGCTGTCGTAGATGCGAAATTCTTTTTCCAAGATGGCTTTTTCGTCGCGCACCGCCTGGTTCAAAACGATGGATCCCTGCGGATCGGAGATGGAACGGTGGAAAGTGCCGGGGGGAATGCGCAAAATACCTCGATTGGCTTCCAAGCGCACAATGTGGAAGGGATCCCGCCAGCTAAAATTCACCAAATAAAACGTCCGCCCGCCCCACAGAGCCAACAAGTTGTCCTCTTGGTGGGGATGCATGTAAAACTGCCAATAGCCTTGAGGATTGTCGGGGGGACTGATGGCCGGCCCATCATGATAAACCAAGTCGCGGGCGTTGGATTGGGCAACTGTGATGTCGAAAAAACGTACGCCGGGGGTATCTCGAAATTGATGAAAAGGCAGCAGGGCAAACATGGAGCTCGCCATGGGAACACCTGACCAACGACAGAGAGAAAAACAGGTTTTCACACTGTTTCGTGCTGTTTCGCAGTGTGAAGATGGAGTTATGTCGTCAGTTTAGTCAGGCCCAGCAGAGGGTTCAAATCTGAGATAGCATCACATCTATGCGCAGATCGAATAGATGGGATCCATGAACATCTCACAACTGCGAACTCTGGTGGCTGTGGTGGAGCGGGGGAATTTCAGCGATGCCGCCCTGCAATTGCAGATTTCCCAGTCGGCGGTGAGCCGGGCCATCGCCAGCCTAGAGGAAGAATTGGGGGTGTCTGTGTTGGTGCGCGGTCGCTTTGGGGCCCGCCTAACGCCGGTGGGGGAGCGACTAATGCGCCATGTCCGCAAGATGCTGCAACTGTGGGAACAAATGGAGTATGAAGCCAACCTGGAAAAAGGGTTGCGGGGGGGAAATGTGCGGGTTGCCGCTTTTCGCAGTGCTGCAACCCATTTGCTGCCGCCGGTGATTGCCCGCTTCCGCCAACAATTTCCGCAGGTTGCCGTCACCCTTACAGAAGAAGATCCGGCCACAGTGGAACATCTGCTGCGCTCAGGCCAGGTGGATATTGGCCTATTGCCCTTGCCGCGGGCTGCTGAGGATCTGCAGACGTGGGAGATCGCCCGCGACGAGTTCATTTTGTTGGTTCCGCTGAGTTTTGGGCCCCTGCCGGAAACCCTCACTTGGGAGGATCTTTCCCGCTTTTCTTACATTCTCTACAACTACGCCGAATGCACCACGGCGGTGCGCAACCACTGGGAAGCGGCCCACCAAACCCTCAAGGTGGCCTACTTGGTGAAGGAAGACTCCACCATTGTGAACATGGTGGCGCAGGGTCTGGGGGCTGCTATTTTGCCCCGCTTGGCTGCCCTCCCCATTCCCGCAGGGATCCAGATCCGCCGCTTGCCCATCCCCCTGGAGCGGGTGATCGGGGCTGCCATCCTGGCCTCGGCGCTGCATCCGCCGGCAGTCTTTGCCTTCCTGGAAGCCTTACGGGGAAACCCGTCCCAGTTGCCGGGTGGAGAGCTGGCCTTAAACTCCTCTTAAAATCCTGTTCCCAGGTAACTGCTAGCATGAGGCCAACTTCACTCCCACCCCATCGGAAAGGAAGGCCTCTATGAACTGGCTGACGCTGCTTGGGCTACTTTGTCTTCCCGGCTCTCTGTTTTCATTTTTTGAGTATTTGCGCTCCCAGAGGTTGGTTCAGCAGCTCTCTGCAACTCGGTTGCTCAAGGTAGCCGAGCTTCGCAATCTCGGTCAGACAAGCCCAAAAGGATCGAACTTGGCCCAAGTTTACGGCAGGATTGTGTGCGATCGGCCTTTGGTATCGGAGTTTTCACGCCAGCCTTGTGTCTACTACAAGTCGGAGATCACTTGGGAGTATGACGAAGCCGAGTGCTATCGAAAGTATTTGAATAGCGAAGGCGATGTCGCCTACAGGGAACGGATCAGCGAAGGCGAATACCAGAACGCTCTGCGCTTGGGATCTCGGGCAAAATCCTATCCGGGGGGAATGACCGGAAAAAGGCCCGGCTTGGGCTACTCTGACTCCGGTTCTTTCCAGAAAAGGGTGGATCCCGGCTACTCTGATTCTTTCCAACAAAAGCCCGGCTCTGGCTACTTCAGCGCAGCCTCCTTTCAGCAAAAACCCGGCTCTGGCTACCCCCCTTCGGACTTTTTCCAGAAAAAGCCTGGTTACTCCGATTACCCGCAAAAGCCTGGCTTCCCAGGCCATCTGGAAAAATCGCAGTTTTCTGAAGCAGGCCCTCCCCAGAAGTATTACAACAATGTGTACTACGATCCGAGCACGGGTCGGGAATATCTCCTTGAGAGAGAGACAGAAACAAGAACTGAGACCCTTCACTCGGTGGTTCGCCAGCTCCCTTTTTTCATCGAAGACGAAACCGGAAGGGTGAGGGTGGATCCCACAGGTGCCGAGGTAGAGGCCATGTTGGTTGTGGATGAGACTGTTTTCCCCGGAAAAGGCCCCAGCCGGTTCAACTTCGATTTCAAACGCTACTTTTCCCGGATGAGAACAGAAAATCGCTCCACCCGCTCCTTTGTCTACAAAGAATGGGTGCTCCCGGTGGATGGGATGGCCTTTGCCATGGGGGAGGTGCGTTCTGAGGTAGGGGATCCTGTGATCCGAAAACCCCTTTCGGGAGGACGGTTCATCATCGCGCCCAAATCCGCTGAGGCCCTCTTGGAAGAGCACCGCTCCAATGCCTACGGCTTCTTGGCGGGATCCCTCGTCCTGCTGGGCATTGGCGTTTTCACCGTGCTCCACCTGCTGCAGTCCCTGTAGCCCTATCGGCGATAGGCTCCCATCCTCTCTCCTCACTGTTGTAGTCATTGCTACACAACGCTGTCGCGAACGCGCCGCTTCAGCTCCCCTCTCCCTCTGGGAGAGGGGCTGGGGGTGAGGGGTTAGACTATGGGATCAGGTTTCCGGCTGGGATCCCGGATCCAGTCCAAAAGCAGCGGGTTGACCAGCTCGGGGGCTTCGTCTTGGGGGCAATGGCCAACTCCTGGCAAGGGGATGAACCCCACCACGCAAGGGAACCCCGCCAGGGCCCGCCCCAGGGCAATGGGTTCCCAGGGATCCGCTTCCCCCCACAGGATCAAGACGGGGCAGGCGAGCTGAGGCAAGAGATCTTCTGCCAAAGGCCCCTGAGAATAGCGCACAAAAGCCAAAAAGACCTCTGCCGCTCCTGGCTCCAAAGCCGGCTTGAGCAAAAGCTGGATCAGTTCCTCGGTAACGGCTTCTTTGCGTCCGTAGGCCTGGAGGAGGATGTTGCGAATGGCCTTGGGTTGAGCTATCTGGGCGAAGAAAAAACGACCAAAGGGGGGCCACCCCAGCAGGGATTGGAGCAGAGGAGTGGTCCAGCGGCGCAGCCAGGAGATTTGCGCTCGTTTCCGCTCGTGCAGCAGCCGCAGCGAGGGATCCAACATCGCCACTCCCAAAACCTGCCCCGGATCCAGAACCGCCGCCTGCAAAGCCACAATGCAGCCAATCGAGTTGCCCACCAGATAGGCCGGCTGGCCCATCACCTCGCGCACAAAATCTGCCACCAGGGATCCCCAGGTCTCGAAGGTGTAGGGCAGAGGCGAGCCGGGCAGAGGCTTGGCGGATCCCCCAAAGCCCAACAGATCGACCGCGTACACCCGACAGTGCTGCCCCAGCTCCGGCAAATTTTTCCGCCAATGGTCGCTGCTGGCCCCAAAGCCATGGATCAGCAACACCGCCGGGCCGGCAGATCCCGACTGCTGATAGCGAATGGACTGGTCACGCCAGAGCCAGCGGTGCTCTGCAATGGGGGGTGCGGTGGGCAAAGGAAGCATGGGGAGCCTCTGGCTTCGCGTCAACGTTGCGATCTTAAATCTCTTTGTAAGTTTCCGGGGGAGGCTGGGCAATACTGGCAGTTGAGGGTTTTGCGGTGGGTCGGCTTTGATTTGGCTGGTTGGCCTCGGCTTGTTCGGCAGCGCTTTTTGCCTCTTTTGGGGACAGTTGTTGGTGGGCAAGTTGCTGCTGCCGCTGTGGGGAGGATCCCCCCTGGTGTGGAACACCTGCCTGGCTTTTTTCCAGGTCACCCTGCTGTTGGGCTACCTGTGGGCAGACCGGCTGGGGCGTGGGTTGCATCCCAGGATGGGCGTGCTGATCCAGGGGATCTTGCTGCTGATGGGGCTGAGGCTTTTACCCTTTCAATTTGGGCTCTGCCTGCAGCCGGAAGGAGCGTGGCCCCCTCTCGCCCTCTTGGCAGACCTGGCTTTGGGAGCTGGGGTGCCGCTGTTTCTCCTGTCGGCGACGGCGCCATTGCTGCAACGGGGGTTGGCGGCAAGAAAGGTCGCGGAGCAACAGGGGCTGCGGGATCCCTATTTTCTCTATGTGGCCAGCAATGCCGGCAGTTTGGCCGGGCTGCTGGGTTACCCGCTGCTGCTGGAGCCCCGGCTGTCTTTGGCTGGGCAAACTCACCTGTGGACGGGATCCTACGCGCTGGTGGCAGCCCTGGTGCTGCTGAGCGGGGTGGGGCTGTTGGCGTCAGCGGCCCAGAGCACTGTGGGGGATCCCGACCCAGGATCCTTGGCAGTCTCCTGGGGAGAGCGCTGGCGCTGGGCGGGGCTGGCTTTTTTGCCGGCAGGCCTGTTGGTGGCGGTCACCACTTTGCTGACCACCGACGTGGCGGCGGTGCCCCTGTTGTGGGCCATCCCCCTGGGGATTTATCTGCTGACATTCATGCTGGCTTTTGGGGGTATCTACCCCAGGAAGTGGATGTTGGGAACAACGGCTCTTCTGGCCTGCGGGGCAGTGGGGGCCCAGGTCTTGGGCTGGGTGAGGCCCGGTTTTTTGCTGCTGCTGCATCTGGTCACCTTTGGGCTGGTAAGCTGGGGCTGCCACAGCCAGTTGGCCTGCCGGCGCCCGCCGGTGGAGCAGTTGACGCAGTTTTACCTGTGGTTGGCTTTGGGGGGGAGCTTGGGGGGGATGTTCTCTGCCCTCTTGGCCCCGCAGGTGTTTGAGACGGTGCTGGAATATCCTCTGCTCTTGGGGGTGTCGCTGGCCGTGCTGGGGGGGCGGGTGGGCCTGTGGCTGGGGCTGGGGTTGCTCTTGCCCTTGCTGCTGTTGCGCTTTCGCCTGCCGGCGCTGCTTCACCGCGGCTCCGCCGTGGGCTTAGCCTTGGGGTGGGCGGTGCTGGTGTTCACAGGAGAGGGCAAGAGGGGATGGCTGCGGCGGCTGGGGACGATGGCGGGGTTGGTTGTGCTGCTGGGGCAACCCTGGCTGATGCCGGGACTGCAGGTGGTGGCCAGCCAGCGCAGCGCCTTTGGCCTCAACCGAATCGTGGAATACCAGACCGAGCAGGGATCCTTCCGCAGCCTTCTGCACGGCACCACCCTACACGGCAGCCAAAACCTGGATCCCCAAAAGGCCCTGCAGCCGCTGACCTATTTCGCCCGGTCTGGGCCGGTTGGGCAGGTGTTTGCGGCGTTTAGAGCTCAGGCTGCGGCTCTCCGGCCCGCCATTGCGGTGTTGGGGCTGGGGATCGGCACGTTGGCCGCCTACGCCCAGCCGGGGGATGAGTGGACGTTTTTCGAGTTGGATCCCACCGTGGCCGACTGGGCGGGCCGCTACTTCTCCTATCTCGATTGGGCCAGCCAGCAGGCGCAGGTACAGGTCATCCTCGGCGATGCCCGCCTCAGCCTCCAGAGGATCCCAGCGGGCAGCTATGACTTGATGGTGATGGATGCCTTCAGCTCCGACGCCGTGCCGGTGCATTTGCTGACCCTAGAGGCCCTGACCCTCTACCTAAGCAAGCTCAAGCCCCAGGGTTGGCTGCTCTTCAACATCACCAACCGTCACCTCAACTTGGCCCCCGTGTTGGCCGGCCTGGCCGGATCCCTGCAGCTCCAGGCTTGGCAGCAGGCCCACCGGGATCTGTCCTCTGACCAGCAACAAGCAGGGCTGGCCCCCTCCCACTGGGTGCTGATGGCCAACAACCCTGGAGCTCTGCAGGGCTGGCAGCCCCTTCTGCCCCAAGCCGGAGATCCGGTCTGGAGGGATGATTTTTCCAACCTGCTGCAGGTGATCCGTTGGCCCCAGATCCCCAGTTCCGAGTAGGAATCGGACTGTTCGACCCTTGGGCGAATGCACCAGCCTTAGGCAGCCCCGCAGCTCAAACAATCTTTACAACGCAGAGTTGGTATGAGTTATGATTGTTTGAAACGTAACTAATGCCTGCTCAGGAGCTCAGCTCATGTCTCCTTCAACTTTGCAAGCCCTTACTGTCAATTCGCAAGCCGTCATGGCTGAAGCCTCTGGGGCTCGTTTCGTGGCCATCGGCGGCAGCTTGCGGCCCAATTCCTTGACTTATCAAGCGCTGGAGGTGGCGCGGCGCGAGTTTGAGAAGCTGGGGATCCCCTTGCACATTCTCGATCTGCGGCAGATGAAGCTGCCCTTTGCGGATGGCTCGGAATCCTACGCGGACTATCCTGATGTGGCGCTTTTGCAGGCGACCATGAAGCAGGCGGATGGGATCCTCTTGGCCAGCCCGGAGTACCACGGCGGCATCAGCGGCAGCCTGAAAAATGCCCTGGATCTGTTGCGTTTTGAGCACCTGGAGGGCAAGGTCTTCGGGTTGATCAGCGTTTTGGGCGGTGAGAGCAACAGCAACACCCTCAACCAGATGCGCTTAATTGTGCGTTGGGTGCATGGCTGGGCGATCCCGGAGCAAATCGCCATTGGTCGGGCTTGGAGCGCTTTTGACGAGCAGGGCAATCTCAAAGACGAGAAGCTACAACAGCGCTTTCAACACTTTGTCCACAGCTTGGTGACCCACACCCACAAGTTGCGGGGGATCCCAGTAGTAAGGCCTTCCTGAATACCTGCAGGCCCTGGCTGCCCCTGTTGCTACCCAGCCCCTCAGCGGGGGGTTATAGTTATTCCCAGCCAGTGCAAGTCCTTTGCATGGCTCTTTAGCCAACTTTTTGGCAAAGAAGAGGAGGAGTTGAGAAGGTTTTATAGGGCATTGGCTAACCTGCAGAATCAATCCACACGGGTATGGTTCAGTCTGTTCCCCCTTATTCCGATAGAGCTGGATCCCTGTCTCCCTGGGTAGCTCTGCAAGTAACCTTGCAACAGATGCGGGAGCAGAGCGATGCCAACGCCCTCATTCAGCTCACGCTGGAGTATGTCAGGGCGGTGTTTGGGGCGCCGCTGATCTGGCTTGCTCTTTACGACTATGCCAATCACCAGTTGGTGGGCCAAGGGGGGGTGACCCTGCGGGAAGACGATCAAGCGCTCTTGCGAGCTCTGTATCCCCTGCAGCCGGGGGAGATCCTGGAGCAGGTGGTGATCGAACAGCGGCCCATCAGCGTGCCCGATCTTTCCCAGGAGCCGCGCATGGGCCTTTGGCAGCGGGAGGCCAGGCGCCTGGGCGGGATCCAGGGCTGCTTCATCTATCCCTTCTCGGCGGTGGGGCGGCGGCGCTGCCTGGGGATCCTGATGCTGGGATCCCAGATGTGGGGAGTTACCACCCGCGAGGACGAAAAGGCCCTGCTGGGGATTTTGCTGGGGCAGTTGGCGGCCTCGCTGCAAGAGCTAGAAAACGCTTGGCAACAGCAGACCGAAAAGCGCCTTGAGGATCTACTTCTGAGGTTGGGAACGGCGATGCGCCAGGCGGGATCCCTGCAGGAACGGGTCAGCCTGGTGAGGCAGGAGCTGCAGACGTTCCTGGGCGCCGTCCATATTCAGGTGTACTGGCACGAGCGCAGCCAGGGGCGGTTTGTTCCCCATGGAAGCGCCGCTAGGCCCAGCCAGCCACCCACTCCTGCCCCCATGTCCAGAGAGGCCAAAGCGGGAGCAGCGTCGCCAAAAGATGGCGGCCTTTCTCTGCGGGAATTGGGGGACATGTACTACACCCTCACCGATGGCCAGGTGGTGGTGGGCGGCACGGGGACGACCCGCTCTGAGGTTCCCCCCAAGCTGATGCAGCAGTTGCGGGCTCAGGCGGTTTTGGCGGCCCCGATTTTGCTGGAGAGGGATCTGCTGGGGTTTATCTGGGTGCAATCGGAGCTGCCCCGCACCTGGCAAGCGGTGGAGCGACAGTTGGTGGCCGCTGCCGCCAATGGGCTGGCCTTGGCCGCCCCCCTGGAAAATCTGGATCGCCGCATTCGCCAGTTGGCCGACGACCAAGAGTTTGTCCACCAGGTGGGCCGTTCGCTTTACAACCCAGCAGAGCTGCAACAGGCTCTCCAGCAAGCGGTGGTTGGCCTGGGGCAGCGCCTGAAGGCCGCTGTGGTGGCCGTGTTGACGGTGGATCCCGACAGGCCCATCCCCCGCCTCTTCTACGAGCACCGCAGCGAAGGCAAGCAGGCTTTGCCGCCGCAGTTTAGCCCCTTGAGCGAGCAAGACTGGCAGGATCTGCTGCGCAGCGAGGTGGTGGTGGCAGAAAACTACGACCAAGATCTGCGCCTGCTCTCTTGGCGGCAAGAACTGGCCCCTCTGGGGGTGCGCTCCCTCATGCTCACCCATACTCGGGTCGGCGGCGCCGTCAGCAACGCTGTCTTTCCGGAAGGGCTGCTCCTGGTATTACACCCCCAGCTACGGGCCTGGAGCCGGGAAGAACGGCAACTGCTGCGCGGGATCGCCCAACAAGTGGGGTTGCTCCTGCGGCACCTCCAATCGGAACAACAGCGACAACGGCAAGAACAACTGCTCAGGGGCCTGATCGCCACCTGTCTGGCCCTGCAAAACCTGAACATCTCGCCCGTTGGCGACAGCAGTATAGAGTCCTTTCTCTACACCACCACCGCTCAACAGACGGCCCAATTGCTGGGGATCCCGTTGGCTCTCGTAGTCAGTTGGCAGCCGGGGGAGAGCCGGGCCCAGTTACAGCCGCCCTTTGCTGCTGCCCCTGAGTTCTGCCCCAGCGGAGCCACCGAGATCGACCGCCAGGATCCGCTGCTGGCTTATGTGCTGCAGGCGGGGGAGCCCCTTCAGCTTGCCCAAGAAGAGATCCCGGCTGCCAGCCGCACCTGGCTCAATTCTGCCGGCCTGGGATCCTGGCTGCTGGTGCCCTTGGGCGAGACAGATCCCTCTCTGCCGGAGCCTCTGGGGGTTTTGATCCTGGGGGCAGAGGCAGGTAAGGTTTGGGATCCCGACGAGCGGGCGGCTGTGATGTTGATCGCCCAGACCTGCGCTTGGACGCTGCGGCGCTTGCTTTGGATGCAAACTTTGCAAGAGCAGCAGGAGGTGCTCAGGGAGTTGAACTGGTACAAACACCGCCGCCTGCTAGACCTACAGAATGCCCTCCTGGACGGCCTGCGCCGCTTGGGTCAGGTGCCGGAGATCCCCGGCGACGAAGCCACCCGCTGGCAAAAAGTGGTGGAGATCGGCAAGGGGCTGCGAGAGCTGACGGTCTCCACAGAGCCGTTGTTGCAGGCGGAAACCTGGCAGATCCAGCCACAGTTGCAGTCGGTATCTTTGGCTACTTTGGTGCGCAAAAGCCTGCGCCGGGTGGAGGGCCTGACCCAAAAACGCAAGCTGTGGCCGCGGGCCCATGGGGACATGAGTCTGGCCATCCAGGGGGATCCCGGACGCCTGGAGATGGTGCTCTGGGAGCTGCTGGTGGCCGCCGCTTTGCGCAGCCCGGAAGGGGGGCGGCTGGATCTGTGGAGCCAGGCTGGCGAGGGCTATGCAGAGCTGCTGGTGGTGGATCAGGGCAGCTTTGACCCTCACCTGGCAGCGGCACTTCAGTTGGAGCCGGAGCGGGTGATCTACGCGGATCCTTTGCTCAAGTCGCCTTTGGCGGCCAGCCCCGGCCTGGAACTCAGCTTATGCCAACGGGTGGTGCAGCGGATGGGAGGTCAGCTCTCCTTCTATCTGTCTGGGGATGGGCGCTCCGTTTCCCGACTGCTCCTGCCGCTGAGCCCAGCGTAGAGCACAGCCCTCAGGAAGACAAGATCCTCAGCAGCCAAAACAGGGGCAAGAAGGCCAGCACCCCTCGATCCAGCCGCCGCAGTTGTAGGCGGTGCCAGCGCAGGGGATGGTCGGGGCCGGTCAGCCCACGGGCTTGCATGGCCATGGCCATCTGTTCGGCCCGCAGGAGCAAGTTTTCAAAAAAGCGCTCCACCAGGGCCAGCAGGGTTTGCATCCCGCCCCGAAAACTGAGGGATCCCCAGCGCACATCCCGAGTTCGCACCGCCCGCACCAGGTTTTGCACCTCCTCCATCACCAGCGGCAGAAAGCGCAGCGCCAAGGTGAGGGTGAGGATCACCTCCGCAACCGGCCATCCCCAGCGCTGGCAAGGTTGCAACAGTTGGCCGATCCCAGCGGTGATCTCCTCTGGGGCGGTGGTCAGCAAAAACAAGTTGGTGGCATAGAGCAGCGTAAAGATGAGGGTGCCCAGCCGCAAGGCCACCGACAGAGAACGGCGCGACACCTGAAAGGTTCGCCCCAACAGGGACAATTGAACCAAGCGGTAGCGATAGGGCGTTGGCCAGGCACGGGTTTGCTCGCGCCAGGCGCGGTCTGGGGATCCCTGTTCTGCAGCCAGGTGAAGGCTATCGCGAACGCCGGGGATCCCGGTCAGCCCATAGCCCACCACCTGCACATCCTGCCGCTGCGGCTGCGGAAAGACCCCCAACCCATCTGGGGCCAAGCTGGTGATCCCAAAGGTGAGCAGGCTGAGAGCCAACACCAGAGCGAGTTGGCCTGACCAAACCCGGCGCGGCAGACGGGCTGCCACCGTCAAGAGCAAGAGAAGTGCCACCACCGCCAGGCGCCAGCCATTGCCGGCCAAAATGGGACTGAGCAGGAAGCTGAGCAGCCAGGCCAGCTTCACGCGCGGATCCAGGCAATGTAGCCAGGTGCGAGGCTCTTCCAGATAAATCCCCAGCGGGGCATTGCGCAGGATATCCACGATCGGGCAAGCGGGAAACAGCCTATCTATGTAAGCTACCCGACTCCGACCGCTGGGCGGTATTCAAATCACGGCCAAGAGAACACAACCCTCACTAGCCTTGGATCCCCCCTTGGCGGCATGATAAGAACGAGGGATCCGCAGAACAAGGCAAAAATGGACGTGCAACTGGGCCGCAATCGGCAGGCAAGACGCGCTTATGGGCTGGATGAGATCGCGCTGGCACCAGGCAGGCGAACTCTGGATCCCAGCCTGGTAGACACCCACTTCACTCTGGGAGGGATCCAACGGCCCATCCCCATCATCGCCAGCGCCATGGACGGCGTGGTGGATGTCAAGATGGCGATTTTGCTCTCCAAGCTGGGGGCGATGGGCGTGCTGAACCTGGACGGGATCCAAACCCGCTACGCGGATCCCGACGAGGTGCTGGATCAGATTGCTGCGGTCGGCAAAGACGAGTTTGTTCCCCTGATGCAGCGCCTCTACAGCGAGCCCGTCAAGCCGGAGCTGATCCAAGAGCGCATCCGCCAGATCAAAGCCGCCGGCGCCATTGCCGCCGCTAGCTGCGTGCCCGCCCATGCGGCTGAATATGGGCCCCTAGTGGCGGAAGCAGGCGGAGATCTCTTCTTCGTCCAGGCCACCGTGGTTTCCGTCCATCACAAGGTGCCAGAGGGCATGCAAAAGCTGGATCTGGCCGCGTTCTGCCGCTCCATGCCCATTCCCGTGGTGCTGGGCAACTGCGTCACCTACGATGTCGCCCTGGAGCTAATGCAAGCGGGAGCTGCCGGCGTCTTGGTGGGCATCGGCCCCGGCGCTGCCTGCACCTCCCGCGGCGTGCTGGGGGTGGGAGTACCTCAGGCCACCGCCATTGCCGACTGCGCTGCCGCCCGCGACCAGTTCTTGGCCGAAACCAGCACCTACGTTCCCATCATCGCCGACGGCGGCCTGGTGACCGGCGGGGATATCTGCAAGGCCATCGCCTGTGGGGCCGATGCCGTGATGATCGGATCCCCCTTGGCTCGCGCTCAGGAGGCGCCCGGTCGCGGCTTTCACTGGGGCATGGCCACCCCCAGCCCCGTTTTGCCCCGCGGCACCCGCATTCGCGTGGGATCCACCGGCACCCTGGAAGAGATCTTGCGCGGCCCCGCCCGCCTGGATGACGGCACCCACAACCTCTGGGGTGCCCTGCGCACCAGCATGGCCACCCTGGGCGCCGCCAACCTCAAGGAAATGCACCAGGTGGCGATCTGCATTGCCCCTTCCCTTTTGACCGAGGGCAAGGTGTACCAGAAGGCGCAGAGCCTGGGCATGGGGAAATAGCCCCTCAGGAAATGCTAGACTCAGGGAGCCGAGGGGGCGGTTAGCTCAGCGGTAGAGCGCCTGCCTTACAAGCAGGATGTCACTGGTTCGAGTCCGGTACCGCCCATCCCCGCCTTAGCCCGTGGCTCAGCTTCAGGATACACCCGCTAGCCAGGGCCGGATCCCTGAGGTAAAGTAATGGGTATAGGGCCTGGAGCGTCTGCCGCCCTTGAGCCTCGCATTGAGTCTCGCTCAAAAAGTGTGTAAAGTGGTAGACGATGTAAGACAGGGCTGTACTATGTTCTTCTAGAATTCGCAACTGTCAGGCTCGCTCTAGAGTTGGGCAGTTGGGCATCGCTAGGAGACGTTGCCACAGCTAAACAGGTGTGAGGACAAAAAACAAGGAGAGAAACATGCCCGCGAAACACACGAACTACTGGAAAACGCTGCTGGCTGGCACCCTGGGTGCAGCGGCAGTCTTAACCCCTGGAGTGGCCTATGCCCAAGCTACAGGGCCTGTCACCTCCATCTCTGAGCTTTCCGATGTGCAGCCCACCGACTGGGCATTCCAGGCGCTGCAATCGCTGGTCGAGCGCTACGGCTGTATTGCCGGCTACCCTGACCGCACCTTCCGCGGCAACCGGGCCATGACCCGTTTTGAGTTTGCCGCCGGGATGAATGCCTGCTTGGATCGCATCAACGAGCTGATCGCCGCCGGCCTGGCCGACAAGGTTTCTAAGGAGGACTTGGCTACACTGCAGCGGCTGCAGGAGGAGTTTGCCGCCGAGCTGGCAGCCCTGCGGGGACGGGTAGACGCGCTGGAAGCCGACGTAAATGACCTGAAGGGCAAGGTCTTCAACCCGGTCACCAAGCTGAATGCCCAAGTGATCACCGCTGTCCTGGGCAGCGCTCTCACCGACGACCGGGTGGTCAACAACAGGGTGGTGGCCGAGCAGAATCAGGCGAACATGACCCTGCCCTACCGGGTGCGCTTGAACTTCGACGCTTCCTTTGCTGGGCGTGACCGTCTGCGCATTCGTCTGCAGGCTCGCGATGCGGTAACCACCTTCTTCGCAGGGGATCCGGGCGTTGGCTTCCAAGGGGGTGGTGGTGGCACCTTCACGCTGGCCCAGTTGGTCTATCAGTTCCCTGCCTTTAACCGCGCTGCCACCATCTACGCCGGCATCACGGGCACGGGGGTGTCCAGTGTCCTGCAATACAGCGTCCCCTTCGATGCCCTCTCCGACTTTGCCGACCTCCCCAACTCCACGGGAGATGTGCCCAGTGGCACGCTGTTTGGCTTCCGCTATCGCCTCGGCGACCAGTTTCGTCTGGCCTACGCCTACAGCACCCGCGGCGGCCAGACCTTGGGCAGAGGTTTCGGTGACAGCGGTTTGACCGGTAACGACAGCGCCCACACGGTGGAGCTGGGCTTTCTGCCGACGGAAAATCTGGAGCTGTATTTGCAATTTGCTTCCACCTATCTGCAGGACGCTAGCCGCGGTCCCGGTTTCCTGGCTACCGGCAGCAGCCTTTTCCGCGGTCCGCTGCGCCGGAATGACGTCACCCCCTCGGCTCGGGTCAATGCCTTTACAGTGGCTGCCAACTGGGAGCTGAGCCCCCGCATTATCGTGTCCGGCTGGTTTACGGCCGGCAACGTTGACTATAACCTGCCCAACGTGGTGCCGGCTGGCACCATCGATCCGGGCGATGAAGACTTCAACGGGTTCTTGCTGGGTTTTGCCTTCCCGGATCTCTTCATTGAGGGTGCCAAGGGTGGTGTAGTCTTCGGTCAGCCGATCGTGACCACCGACAATGAGGGTGTGTGGGATACCCGGCCCTTCGTCGTGGATGTCTACTACAGCTTCCCGGTCAACGACTACATTACCTTGACGCCCGCTGCCTACTTTGTGAGCAATCCCAATGGGGGCAGGCCAGGGGACAACGACCCGACCATCGGTGTGGGTGCTCTGCGGGCAGTGTTCACCTTCTAACCCCTTGCTCTCCCGCCTAGGTTAAAAACAACGGAGGGATCCGCCGCGGCGGATCCCTTTTTTGATGGGAAGTTTCCCAAGCCTTGCCCTGGAAGACATCGAGCAAGTTGGAGCGGGCGCCGGGAAGCTAGGGGTTACAAAAGGCGCACTGAGCCGGATCTGCCCAGGTCTCTGCCACAGCCTCGGTGTGGGTGTGGGAACAGCGGGCACAGCCATACACCCACGCCTTGGTTACAGGGGTGGGGGCACCACACTGGCCGCAGGGCAGCCCCGAGATGGAACGGATGCGCCAGTAGCCGGGAGTGCCGCAGGCGGGGCAGAGGCTTTGGGCTTTGGCGATGAGGTTTTGGGTGGCTGCCGCAATCACTTGCAGGCGGGTTGGGTTGTACAGGGCCCGCATATCGGTTTCCAGGTGCAGCCCTCCCTGGCGGGCCAGCAGCTCTTCCACCACCTGCTTTAGGGTTGCTTCGTCTTGGATCCCTTTGTGGATAACTTGGGGCTTTTCCGGCCGGTCGAGGGCGATCAGGCCGTGCTGTGGGAACCCCACCTGTCGGGCAAAGTCGAGCGCTTCTGCCCAGCTCTGCACCCAGCGATGGCTGAAATTGGTTTGGGTGCTTTCTGCGTAGCCCACCAGCTCCAAGGGATCCGCGTCAGGTTCAAAAACCTTGAGCATGACCCACTCCTGGTTCCAAGGGATCCAGGGAAGCTGGGGGTGGGGGCCGAAAGATCCCTCGCTGGCCAAAACCAAAGAGGCAGGACAAACTTGGCGGGCTCTCTCAATCTTTAGGCGTAGGGTGTGGATGGGATCCCCCGGCCGGGGCCGCTCCCGTGAGAAGGTGCCCAGTTGGTCGGTGTCGAGAGGTATCACTTGCACCTGGATCCCCAGGTGTTGGGCCAAGAGGGGGCCAATCACTTGCTCCTTGCGATGCAGGGTTGCCAAGTAGGCAACCCGACCTTTCCATTGCATAGACTCAGGCCCGACCCCGATCCGGCAAACGAAGTCTACAGCTTTATTGTTGGGCTCATCGGATGGCTCAAACCAGGGGACTGGGTTCTGCCGCCAAGCCCAACTGGGCGACGGCCTCGGCCAAAGCGGCCTCCCGGCTCTCCACAAACCGCTCTGCCGGCAAGGGCAAACGTAGGCTTTCCAAGCGCTGTCGGATCCGGCCCCTGGCCCCGACAATCCACACCTGCTTGCCGCGATCTAGGGCCTCACGAATGGCATTTTCCAGAGAGAGCGTCGCCGAAACCCCCAGCATCGGCACATCCGACAGATCCACCACCAAAGCCAGACAAGAAGCCACCGCCTGGTGTTGGCGGGAAATGGCCTGGGAAACCCCGAAGATCATCGGGCCGCTCAGGTAAAACAGCAGCACCTGGCCGCGGCCCTGGCGCAGCAATTCCTTTTCCCGCGGCGTGAGATCTACGGCATCGTCGGCATCGGTAATGGCTTTCACCTCTTCCGACTGCAGCTCGCTCAAGCGCTGGATGGTGAGCAAATTGGCCACAAACACCCCCACTCCCACGGCAGCGATGAGATCCACAAACACCGTCATGAACATCACCCCGTACATGATGGCCGCCCCTTTGAGGGAGAGGCGGTGGGCCCGCTTCAGGAAGCTCCAGTCGAGGATATCCACCCCCACCTTAAAGGCGATCCCCGCCAGCACCGCCATCGGGATCCCTTGGGTGAGGGGAGCGGCAAACAGCACCACCATCAAGAGGATGAGGGCGCGGGTGATGCCCGCCAAGGGCGTACGTCCCCCCGACTGAATGTTCACCACCGTGCCCATGGTCGCCCCTGCTCCCGGCAACCCCCCCAGGAAGCCGGAGACCAGGTTGGCGATCCCCTGCCCGATCAGCTCTTGGTCAGAGTCGTGGCGGGTGCGGGTGAGGTTGTCGGCAATCACCGCCGTCAAGAGGGTGTCGATGCAGCCCAGCATGCCCAGCACCACCCCGTCCAACACCAAGCTGGCCAAAGATGAAAAGGGCAACTGCGGCCATTGCACCTGAGGCAGGCCGGTGGGAATGGGGCCAATGCGCCGCAACTCCCAGTCAGCCATGAACCAGTTGGCCACCAGCGTTCCCAGCACCAGGGCCACCAACTGGGGCGGCACCGCCCGTCGCCAGGGCTTGGGATAGAAAAAGAGGATGGCCAGCGTCAGCAGCCCCAACCCCAGTTCCGGCACCTTGAGGTTAAGCAGGTAGGTCGGCAGGTTCTGCACCGACCCGATCACTCCCCCCTGGCTGGCGTGGCCCAACAGCGGCGGGATCTGCAGCAAAATCATGATCCAGCCAATTCCCGACATAAAGCCGGAGATGACGCTGTAGGGCATGAGGGTGATGTACTTGCCCAGCTTCAGGGATCCAAACAAAATTTGAAACAGGCCCCCCAGCATGACCACGGTAAAAGCTGGCCCCAACCCCTGATCCGGATAGCTGGCGGTAACCTTGGCAACCACCGCCGTCATCATCACCGTCATCGGCCCGGTGGGTTCAGAGATAAGGGTGGGGGTACCGCCGAACAGGGCGGCAAAAAAGCCCACACACACCGCCCCGTACAAACCTGCCACCGGCCCCGCCCCGGAAGCCACCCCAAAGGCCAAAGCCATCGGCAAGGAAACAATCGCCGTCGTCAGGCCGCCGAAGAGATCCCCACGCCAGTTTTCTAGGCTTAGCCGCCGCTGCCAATCCAGAAATCTCCTACCGCCGGCCTGCTCTTCTTTCGCTTGCTGCAGCATGCTCCACCGCTCTCGACACTATGTAGGTAGGCTACCATTGAGCGTTACCATAAAGACTAGACTAGAGAATAGATTTCTATCTATAAGTTTCTTCAGGGATCCCCTTTCGGCGCCGAGTTTGGGAAACTCTCTCTGCCAAGCAGAGCTGCCTGCCGACAGCCGCTCTACCCCAGAATGGTAGACTGGAAACACCTGGATTTGGGGTTACTGCCCTAGGTTGCCGACTGTTGGCGGGCAACAACCTTCTGACCTTGCACCCTGCCCGCGCCCAAGCCGGCCGGGATCCCTCACCTCTACCCCCACCCCATGAGCGACAACGAATTGACCGCACGCATCATCTCCACCGATCTGCAGCGGGAGATGGCGCAGTCCTACCTGGAATACGCCATGAGCGTGATTGTCGGGAGGGCTCTGCCGGATGCCCGCGATGGCCTCAAGCCGGTGCATCGCCGCATCCTCTACGCCATGCACGAGCTGGGCCTGACGGCGGATCGGCCTTTTCGCAAGTGTGCCCGCGTCGTCGGGGATGTGATCGGGAAATACCATCCCCACGGGGATCAGGCGGTTTACGATGCCCTGGTGCGCATGGCGCAGGACTTCTCCATGCGGGAGCGCCTGGTGGACGGGCACGGCAACTTCGGCTCCATCGACAACGACCCGCCGGCGGCCATGCGCTACACCGAGTGCCGCCTCACCGCCTTTGCCCAGGAAGCCCTGCTGCAGGATATCGACGCCAACACCGTCGACTTCATCGACAACTACGACGGATCCCAGCAAGAGCCGCTGGTGCTGCCGGCGCGGATCCCGCAGTTGTTGTTGAACGGATCTTCCGGCATTGCCGTGGGCATGGCCACCAACATCCCCCCCCACAACCTGGGAGAGCTGGTGGACGGCCTGATTGCCCTCATCCACAACCCCAACCTGACCAGCCTGGAGTTAATGCAATGGATCCCGGCCCCCGATTTCCCCACTGGCGGGCTGATCATGGGCCAGGAGGGCATCCGCGAAGCCTATACCACCGGGCGCGGCTCCATCACCCTGCGGGGGGTGGCCACCATCGAGACCATTGAGCAGCGGGGCCGACCGGCGCGGGACGCCATCATCATCACCGAGCTGCCCTACCAGACCAACAAGGCAGCCATGATTGAAAAAATTGCCGAGCTGGTCAACGACAAAAAACTGGAAGGCATTGCCGACATTCGCGACGAGAGCGACCGCAGCGGCATGCGGGTGGTGATCGAGCTGAAGCGGGATGCCCAGCCCCAGGTGGTGCTCAACAACCTCTACAAGCAGACCCCCCTGCAGTCTAGTTTCGGGGTCAACATGCTGGCCATCCTCAACGGCGAGCCGCGCACCCTGACCCTGCGGGACGCGCTGCAGGCTTTCTTGGATTTCCGGGAGGCGGTGATCGAGCGGCGCACCCGCTATGAGCTACAAAAGGCGGAGGAGCGGGATCACCTGTTGCAGGGGTACCTGGTGGCTTTGGGGCAGTTGGATCGGGTGATTGCCCTTATCCGCGGAGCTGCTGATACTGCCACAGCCCGCGCTGAGCTGCAGAGCCAACTGGGGCTAAGCGAAGCGCAGGCCGATGGCATCCTACAAATGCAACTGCGCCGCCTTACCGCCCTGGAAGCGGAGAAAATCCAGGCCGAACACGAGGACTTGCTGCGGCAAATTGCCGATTTGCGGGATATTTTGGCCTGTCGGGAGCGGGTGATGCAGATCATCAGCGAAGAGCTGCAGCAGCTCAAGGCCCGCTTTGCCAGCCCGCGCCGCTCCCGCCTCTGTCTGGAAGACTGTGAGCTGCAGACAGCCGATCTGATCGAGAACCGCGAGACGGTCATCTTTCTCACGGAGCAGGGCTACATCAAGCGCATGGACATCAAAGAATTTCAGGTGCAGGGGCGGGCCACCCGCGGCAAGGCCGGCACCCGTATCAAAGACGACGATGCCATCGAGCAATTTTTTGCCTGTCGCAGCCACGACACCATCCTCTTTTTCACAGATCGGGGGATGGTCTATACCCTGCCTGCCTACGAGATCCCGCAGGGAAGCCGCACCGCCCGCGGCAGCGCCATCGTCCAGTTGCTGCCCCTGAGCCGGGAAGAGCGGGTTACCTCGATGGTGCCCGTGAGCAAGTTCAGCGACGACGAATATCTGGTGATGCTGACCCAGGGGGGCTACATCAAAAAAACGGCCCTCAGCGCCTTTGCCAATGTGCGTTCCAACGGCCTAATTGCCATTTCTCTGGAGGAAAACGATGAGCTGCGCTGGGTGCGCCGCGCCCGCTCCAGCGACGATGTAGTGATGGCAACCCGCCAAGGCATGTCCATTCGCTTCCGGGCAGATGACGAGCAACTGCGTCCCCTAGGGCGGCCTGCTCGCGGCGTGCGGGCCATCACCCTCAACCCCGGTGACGACATCGTCAGTATGGACATTATTTTCGCCGAGTCGGTGATGGCTGCTGAGCGAGAGGGGGAGGGGCTGGCCAACCCCTGGGTATTGGTGATCACCAAAGAAGGGCGGGGCAAGCGCTCGGCCATCGACCACTTCCGTCAGCAAAACCGGGGTGGCAAGGGGGTGATCGCCACCAAGTTCCGCCAGGAGTCGGATGAATTGGCTGCCCTGCGCATCGTCAATGCCGAGGACGAGATCCTGTTGGTAACTGCCAGAGGCATTGTTATGCGCCAGTTGGCCAAGGCCATCCCCACTCAGTCTCGTGAGGCAACAGGGGTGCTGGTGCAGCGCTTGGATCCCGAAGACAGCATTGTAGCGGTGACGGTGGTGCCGGCCTCTTTTGTCGGGGATCCCACTGAAGTCGAGGAAGAGCCCGCGGGCGAAACCTCGGAAGACAGCCGTTGATCCTGAGGCCCCAGCTTCAGCTCTGGATCCCAGGTGCGGTATTTGCCACGGCAGAGGGGTAGGATCCCGTACCGAGAGGGGTGAGGATTGGGTGTTAGCGTTGACATAGCCCAAAGCGGCCAACTGCGAAGGCCTGAGGGATCAGGCCAGGCTTCCGAGTTGGGCTGGATCTGCTGTGTTTGGGGAGCTTGGTGACTCCATGTCGAGCCCATTAAATTTCATCCCTGGTTTTGAGGCTATGCAAACTCCGAGCCCCGACAACCGGCTCTGGCAGTATCTGCAAGCTCAGGATCCCAGCATTTTTCAGGATATTGCCCGCAATTCTTCCCCTGAAGTGCTGGAGATCTTGGGCCACAACATCCGCAGCTTGGTGGGGAGCTTGCCCTCCGATCAATTTGGGGTGCAGATCATCACCAACCGCGAGAGCTTGGCGAAAATGCTCTCCGGCGCGATGATGGGCGGCTATTTTCTGCGGGTGATGGAGCAGCGTCTGGCCCTGGAGCAATCCTTGAGCAGCCCGTCCGCTCCTGACACTTCTCCTCATTCGGAGAGCGGCCATTCTTAGCCGCCCAGGCATAACTTCCTGCGGCATGGCGCTAGAGTGGAGCTGTCGGGCTGGGCCAGGAGCATGCAATTTCTCGTCGCTCTTTTGTTAGCACTGGCGTGGCTGTTTGCCCCCAGCCCGGTTCAAGCCCAAGGGGTTGCTTGCCCCTACGCCACCTTGCGCCTGGAGTCCAGGCTGGCGGTGGATGCCAAGCAAGTCTGCGAGGCGGCTGCCCCCTGGGCAGCGAAAGGTTTTCGGGTGCTGGTTTATCTCACCGATGCGCGGGATCCCTCGGAGCAGGCCTGGTTTGCCCGTTTGGATCGTGTGGAGGCAGAGGCCGGCCTGCGGGATCTGTCGCAAGTGGATTTTTACGACCGCAACGGCTTGACGGTAGCCGCCAGCACCGATACTTTCCCGCCCTGGGGGTTCAACATCACCTATGGCGAAACCCTCTACGGCACCCGCCTCGATACCGCCGACCACGAGTACCAACACCTCCGATCCCAGGTGCGCGAGCTGCTTGGCCAAGGGGATCCCTCGCAGGCGCTGGTGGTCGGGCTGCAGCAGAGCTATCGGCTGGCCTATCCGCCTCCGCCTTCCCCCTGGCCACTGCTGGGAGTGGGGGCCGGTGCCGCAGCGGTGATCGGCGGCACGATCTCCTGGCGCAGGCAGCGGCGCCGCCGGCAGTTGCAAAACCAGATCCAAGTCCTGCAAGCTCCGGTGGCCACTCTGCTCTTGGCCCTAGAGGGTCTCTTGCCCAGTGACAAGCCGGAGGAGACTATCTTCTACCGGCTTTATTTGATTTTGGGGGGGGAGCGCTACCCACAGTTGGGATCCCGCCTCCTCGAGACTTTGCAGGCCTGTCGGCAGGCTCTCACGCAGGCCTTTTGGGTGCAAGGGCAGCTCTCCAACCAAACTCCCACCACCCTCAGGGAGCTGGAGCAGCAGGTGGAAGCCTGGGAACGCCTCTACATCAGCCTGGTGGGCAGCCGTGAGCGCCTGCTCAACCTCAGCGAAGAGCAACTGCAAACTCTGCTCAACCCGGTGCAGTTTCTTCCCTCTAACCTGGCCGAGGAAGGGGGATCCCTGCTGCGGCAACTGGAAGACCTGCGCCAACAGTTGGAAGGTCGCCCCCTGAAAGTCGAGCTGCTGCGGGTGGATCCCAACCGCTTGGATGCCGATGGCATTCTCGGCCTGATCGAGCGGGTGCAACGGGAGCTGGATCGCCTGCAGAAGGCCCCTGCTCTGCTCTCCGCCAAGCTGGCTACTCTGGAAAACCGATTGCGCCAAGCCCCTGCGGGGATCCCGACCTCTCTCGGCTCTGGCTTGGCCGGGCTGTTGAACCAAGTGCGCTCCCTGCAGCAAAGGGGTTTGGATCTGGATGGGTTGGAGCTGGCCGAGGCCGGGATCCGCCTGCTGGATCTGCTGGCTCAACTGCAAACTT
Organism: Synechococcus sp. H55.7; assembly: GCF_047462395.1. Classification (NCBI taxonomy): domain Bacteria; kingdom Bacillati; phylum Cyanobacteriota; class Cyanophyceae; order Synechococcales; family Synechococcaceae; genus Synechococcus; species Synechococcus sp. H55.7. Next base: position 153,597 of record NZ_JANSJD010000001.1, on the reverse strand, counting down.
GGCAAAACCAGGGCTACCGCTTTCCCCGGCAGGCCGACGACCTGGCCCAACTGGCCTCAGCCCTGGGATCCCTGCCCGAGCTGCACAGCGCCATCGACAGCCTAGAAAACCACAGCCGCGCCTACGTCCAGCAACACCAAAAAAACCAGGCCGAGCTCAGCCGCCTGCAAACTCAGCTCCAAAGCCTCAAGCAGCGCCTACCCGACCTGGATCGCCGGGTGTATGGGGGCTTCTTCCGCCACCCGCCGCAGGAAGAGCGCAAAGCGCTGGAAGAAACGAGGCGGCTCCTCCTCTACATCAGCCAAGAGGGGATCCCGGCCATTCAGCGCTGGAACAGCCTCTCCGAGCAGAACTTCGATCAGGCCCAGCAAGAGATCGAGCGGGTTCAAGCCGCTCTGCAGCGCTGTGCAGACAGGCTGGATCGCCTGGAGCGATCCCTGTGGCAGGCGGAGCAAGAAGATGAGCGGCACAGCACCGTTACAGTCTTTACCTCGACTTCCTCTTGGGACAGGGACTTTGGCCGCTCTTCGGGCACGGGATCCTGGGGCGGCTCTTCTGGTTCTTCCGGCTCCTCCTCCCGCCATTCCTCCGGGGGCAGCTCTTCCCGCCACTCTTCGGGCGGCTCCTCCCGTCGTCGCTAGGGGGTGGGGATGACCAGCTCCACAGCCGTATCCAGGCGCGAGGGCGGGGGTGGGGCCTCGCCTGGAGCCAGTTCCAGGTAGGGGGCCAGGGGGTGATTTTCTTTCCAGCGGGATCCGATTTCGCCGGCCATTTGGGTGACCTGGATTTGATAGAGCTGCGCCAGCTCAGCGGCGTTGAGGTTGCCCCGCTCCACCTGATCGCGGCTGGCTTCTGCCAGAACCTCCGCCATGAGGTTGCCCTGCTCGTCAAACCGCCACAGCTCCAGGCGGCTGCGGGAGCGCAGACTCACCTCCGTCGGCGAGGCCGGGCGGGTGAGGACATCGACGCGGGCGATGACAATGGCCTCCAGGCCCAGGTAATCGAAAAACTGGCTCACCGCTTCCGGCTTGCGGCGATCCCACTCAAACAGCTCGTAGACCGGCCAGCCCACCTGGCGCAAAAGGGGCTGAATGCGGCGGTTGTCCAGGGGCACCACCTTCTCGCTGTTGGGGATCAGGCCCAGGCGCACCGCTTCGATGGCCAGGCGCTGGCCCAAAAGCTGGGTATGTTCCAGCCCTCCTACCCCCAAAATGCCGAGGCGACGCCGGGGTTGGGGCCGGATGGGCACCTGCAAAACCACATCCACAGGGGTGGTCAGGCCCGCCTGCAGCAGGATCTCGTGCTCCGCCTTTTCGTAGTCGGGGTGCCATACGGTCAACATCCAACGTCCGGCAGGAGCCTGGTCGAGCTCAAACGCCCCCTGCTCGTCCGTCTGGACGGGCTCCAAGCCCTCCAACTGCACCTGCGCCCCGGCCACCGGCTGCCCCAGGCTGTTGCTCACCTGCCCCACCAGCCGTGCCTGGGATCCCGCCTGGTCTCGATGGGGAAACAGCGGTGTGAAGCGGGGAATGGGGTGGGCCAGCGCTCCCGGAGTCAGGGCCAGCCAGCCGCAGAGAGCCAGACTGCCCAAGCTGACCCTGCACCCGAGAGAATTGAGGGAGAAGAAAAGAGGCATGGCAAGGCTACATCCAGTAGTGGCAGTCGGTTCTATCAGAGCAAAATCCTGCTGCAGGGATCCTCACCCAGAAAAGGGATTGTTGGCCTGCCATTGTTGGATAAAGACGGGCACCATGTTGCGCACCTGCAGCCGAAACAGGCCCGCTGCCGCATCTTCAAACAGCGGATCCCCGCCCACATCATCCCGCCCATAGGCCTCATAGTAGCGAGCCCGATCCCCCGGCCGATCCCGCTGCAAGTCCACCACCACCACCAGGCCGCGGCTGCGCAACTGGTTGGGGGTGAAATTGGGAATTTCCACCGGCACAGCCGGGGCCAGGAAGCGCAGGGCCGTATTCAGCAGCGAGCTGCCCTGGCGGTTGTAGTCCCGCGAAATCTGCAGTTGGGTCAAGAGAATGTAGCGCAAGCCAAGGGCATCGCCGATGGCCTTCAGCTTGGCCAAGTCGGCGGTGTAGCGCTCATCCCGATCCAACAGAGTGAGGCCCTGGATGAGGGGCAAAAGCGGCTCAAAGCGGGGATCCGGCCCCAAAGGCCCGTTCAAAAGCAGCACCGGTCGCTGCGGCTGCAACTCCTTCAGGGCCAGGCTGAGGTGGCGGGCCAGCTCATCCGAGTAAACCGGCTCATCCGGCAAAAGGCCAATGCCCTCCGGCTGGCGGGCCGGCTGCCCCGGCGGCAGGCGAATATCTTGGGTGGATACAAAACCGGCCCGCACCTCCACCTGGGTGCTGGTGGGCGGAAACCCCGGCACCTCCACATCCACCAGGTACAGCCCCGCCGGCAACTCCGGCAATACATAGGTGCCGTCGGCAGCGATGCGAACCGTCTGCGGGGGCTGCGTGGAGGTGGCGGCCAGGCGCAAAACCCCCGTCTGGACGGGTTGGCCGGCAATATCCAGCACCCGCCCCGTCACCACGCCGCGGTTGCCGGAAGAGGGGATCCCATTCTGCTGGCTTGCCCCCCCATTCCAGGGCTCCGCCCGTCCGTCGCCAACTTGAGCCTGAATATCCACCAGACGGCGCAAAGCCGGGATCCCTGCCGCCACCACCCACAGATCCCGCTCCCCCAGCCTCACCAAACCCGTGGGTTGTCCCTCCAGCCGCAGCGAGGCGGCCAATCGCCCCACCTCCAGATCCACCACCTGCAGACGGTCGCTGTTGCGGGAGGTCACGTAGGCCCAGCGGCCATCGGCGGAAAGGGCCAGCCGTGTCGGTCGCCAATCCAGGCCAATCCGCTGCAGGGCCTCGCCGCTGCGGCCCAGATCCAGCACCGTCAGATCCTGGCTGCCCGAGTTGAGCACCACCAGGCGTTGCCGTTGGGCATCCAGAGCCATCGCTTCTGGAGTGTTGCCGCCGCGCCAGCGAGCCAACAGCTCGCCATTGTCGGGGTTGACCACCAGCAGGCTGAGGGGATCCTCGCCGGCCAGGCCCACAAACAGGGCTCCCCGCTCTGGGTCATAGGCCAAAGCCAAGGGTGGCCCCGGCAGCGGCAAGTTGCGGGCCTGCGGAGGCTCCGATCCATTCCGTTGGCGGTTGGGAGCGGGGATCACCGCCAAACTTTGGGCGGCGGGCATGGAGGCGAAAACTCGCCCCCCGGCCGCATCCACGGCCATATCCAAAACCCCCGCCGGCAGCCCGTAGGCCTGCAGCAGCTCCCCCGTCAGCAAATCGAGGGCCACCACCCCGGGAGCATTGGGGCCGGAGGCATAGACCACCTGCTGCACCGCATCCACCCGCACCACGCCGGGGGCAAAGCCCACCGCCACCTGCCACAGGGGATCCCCGCTCGCCCCATCCAGCAGCGTCACTGCCTGCGCTTCCAACAGTCCCACCGCCAGCCAGCCCCGCTCCGGCACCGCATCGAGGCGATCGGCAGAGCTGGGCAAGGGCAAAAGCCAATCCCCCTCCCCCCTCTGCCCGTTTTCCGCCGCCGAGAGGTTCCCCCCAGAAGCGGGAGAGCCTGTTTCAGGCGATTGCCCCAACACCGGGGAGCCCAGCCCCAGCACACCGCCCAGCACGACCAGCCACTGCCACTGCATTGCCCTTCTCCACCCCAGAGCCGCGCCTGCTTGGACCCAGCATAGCCAACCTGCCTGTTCGCTTGCCCTCGGAAGCCCAAACACATTTTGACAGGCTGCCCAGACGAACTTAGAATGGATATTCGCTGGTTTTAGCAGGATCAACCATGAAGGTGCGGCCCTCCGTCCGTCGGATCTGTGAAAAGTGCCGAGTTATCCGCCGCCATGGGCGGGTGATGGTGATTTGCTCTTCCAACCCGAAGCACAAGCAGCGGCAGGGATAAGGGCACGACGGCGGCTGTGTCCAGGAGCGCAGCAGAAGACAAAGACAGCGGAGCCTAGCACAACGGAGCAGAGCCTTGGGCGGCGGTGAGAGCATGGATCCCACGTTTGGCCTTGCTGTGGCACATTCCCCACTTTGGCGATCCCAATCTTAGCAGCCGGCAGGCAACTCAGTTCTTTTGGGCAAGTTTGTTCGAGTTAGTTTGATTGGTCGGATTATAAGGCATCCCAGACTATGGCACGGATTGCGGGAGTTGACATCCCTCGAGAAAAGCGAGTTGAGATCGCCCTCACCTACATTTATGGCATTGGGCTAACCCGCTCGCGTCAAATTTTGGCGAAAACCGGCATTAACCCGGATACTCGTACCCGTGACCTCAGCGACGCCGAGGTGGCCGCCCTACGGACGGTGGTGGAGGGCGAGTACCAGGTGGAAGGGGATCTGCGCCGCCAAGAGGCGATGAACATCAAGCGGCTGATCGACATCGGCACCTATCGAGGCCGCCGCCATCGCCTGGGTCTGCCCGTACGCGGCCAGCGCACCCGCACCAACGCCCGCACCCGCAAGGGGGTGAGGAAAACGGTTGCCGGCAAGAAGAAAGCTCCTGCCAAGAAATAAGACCCTTCGACCATTCCAATCCCAAACAGTTGTCAAACAGTTGATTGCAAGGACGCATGGATCATGGCTCGGCAGCAACGGCGCGGACGTAAAGTCAAAAAGAACGTTCCTAACGGAGTGGCCTATATTCAGTCCACCTTCAACAACACCATCGTCACCATCACCGATCCCAACGGCGATGTAGTGTCTTGGGCTTCGGCAGGTTCTACCGGCTTCAAAGGCGCCAAAAAAGGCACCCCCTTCGCCGCCCAAATGGCCGCAGAAAATGCAGCGCGGCAGGCGATGGAGAACGGCATGCGTCAGATCGAAGTGATGGTGAGCGGTCCAGGAGCCGGCCGGGAAACCGCCATTCGCGCTCTGCAGGCAACGGGCCTGGAGATCACCCTCATTCGGGATGTTACCCCCATTCCCCACAACGGCTGCCGACCCCCCAAGCGGCGGCGTGTCTAAAGGATCCCGCCTTGAGGGCCGGGCGAGCGTCTGGGGGGTTTCTTCCAAGGCTACGCGCCGCGCCAGCGACCGGTTTGCCCGAGATGACCTCTGAAGTTTCATAAGTTCTCCAAGCGGATATCCAGCCAGACGGACGGGGCCATTATGATGATTCAAACCAGCCGAACCCTCCATGCTTTGAGCAGCAAAGCGAGCGCAAGCGCTGTTGCCTACCAGACCGAGTGCGTTGAATCCCATCAGGATGCCACCGGCGTTCACTACGGCAAATTTGCTCTGGGGCCGCTGGAGCGCGGCCAAGGGATCACCGTGGGCAACGCCCTGCGGCGGGTGTTGCTCTCCAATCTGGAAGGGACGGCAGTAACCGCTGTCCGCATCGCCGGCGTGAGCCACGAGTTCTCCACGGTGCCGGGAGTGCGGGAAGACGTGATGGAGATCCTGCTCAACATGAAGGAGCTGGTGCTGCGCTCCACGGCTCCTGACACGCAGGTGGGCCGTTTGGTGGCGCAAGGGCCGGGGGAAGTTACCGCCGAGAAGCTGCAATTGCCCAGCGAAGTGGAGGTGATCAACCCCCGCCACCACATTGCCACTTTGGCGGAAGGGGCGATTTTGGAAATGGAGTTTATGATTGGCCGGGGACATGGCTACCGCGCCGTCGATTACTCCGACAGCAAATCGACGGCCATCGATTTTCTGCAGATCGACTCCGTCTTCATGCCGGTGCGCAAGGTGAACTACACGGTGGAAGCAGCCCGGGTCGGCCAGTCCCTGGAAAAAGATCGTCTAATATTAGAGATCTGGACCAACGGCAGCCTCACTCCGCAAGAGGCCCTCAGTCAAGCGGCCCGCATTTTGGTGAGCTTGTTCTCGCCCCTGCAGGAGGTCAGCTTCGATGCGCCGGTAGCGCCTCAGCAAACCGAAGATAACCAAAAGAACCAGATCCCCATCGAGGAGCTGCAGCTATCGGTACGGGCCTACAACTGCCTGAAGCGAGCCCAGATCAATACGGTGGCGGATCTGTTGGTCTACACCGAGGAGGATCTGCTGGAGATCAAAAACTTCGGCCAGAAATCTGCCGAAGAGGTGATCCAGGCCCTCAAGAATCGCTTTGGCCTAACGCTGCCCCGCGCCCGCGAAAAGGGTAAGGCCTAGAGCCCCAAGCAACCCTCCAAGGTGCTTGGCGCCGCCGGCGTCACCGCAAAACTCAGTCAGGATCCCCGAAGAGCCCAGGATAGAGGTTACCATGCGTCACCGTCGTCGTACCCCCCACCTCAACAAGCCTGCCGACCAGCGCAAAGCCCTGCTGCGGGCGCTGACCACAGCTCTGCTGCGGGAAGGGCGGATCACCACCACCAAAGCCCGCGCCAAGGCCATTCGCGCCACCACCGAGAAAATGATCACCCTGGCCAAAGAGGGATCTTTGGCGGCGCGGCGGCAGGCCCTGGCCTACGTCTACGACAAGGAGCTGGTGCGCTCTCTGTTTGAGCAAGCGCCGGAGCGCTACCGCGATCGGGCCGGTGGCTACACCCGCATCCTGCGCACCGTGCGTCGGCGGGGGGACGGAGCGGAAATGGCGGTCATCGAGCTGGTGTGAAGGGATCCCATGCAAAGCCGTCGCATTGCCCTGAAAATTCAGTACCTCGGCAGCGGCTTTCGCGGCTGGCAGCGTCAAGCGGGCCACCGCACCGTACAGGGGGTGCTGGAGGAGGCGATTGCGTCGCGGGCCGGGCACCCGGTGGCCCTCTACGGGGCAGGGCGCACCGATACGGGGGTTCATGCCTCAGGCCAGGTGGCCCACTTCGACACCACCTCTGGCATCCCACCCACGGAGTGGGCGCGGGTGCTGAACGACTGTCTGCCGGAAGATGTGGTGGTACTGGCTTCCGCTCAGGTGGCTGACTTCTGGCATGCCCGCTTTTCGGCCCGCTGGCGCCGCTATCGCTACTTGATCCTGAACCGGGAGCTGCCGGATGTGTTCTGGCGCCTCTTTAGCTGGCAGGTGCGTTGGCCTTTGCAGGTGGAGCCGATGGCGGAGGCCCTCCACTCCCTGCTGGGCGAGCACAGCTTGGAAGCGTTCCGGCGGCGCGGATCCGACCGGCCCCACTCGCGGGTGCAGGTGCAGGAGGTGCTCTGCCGGCGGCTGGGGGATCTGGTGAGCATCGAGGTGCAGGCCAGCGGCTTCCTCTACCGGATGATGCGGCTGCTGGTGGGATCCCTGGAGGTGGTGGGCCGCGGCGAGCTCAGCCCGCAACAATTTGTCCACCTCTGGCAGCACAACGACTGGAGCCAGATGCGCACCCGCTACAGCGCCCCTCCGCAAGGGTTGTGTTTGCTGGATGTGGGCTACGCTGCGGATCCTTTTGGGCGGCAGTTTGCCCACTTGTTGCCCTTTTTGGGGCCCCCTGAAGCCCGCCATCTGGCTGTGGGTGTCCCTTCCTTGGTCTGAGCGTTTTCTTGTCCAATCCTGCAGTTCTGTCCTCCTTAGCTGCCATGAACAAAACTCCCCTTCCCACTCCCGAAACTGCGGCGCCCCGCTGGTACCTGGTGGATGCTGCCGACCAGCGGCTGGGGCGCCTGGCCGCGGCCGTGGCCACCCTCTTGCGGGGTAAGCACAAGCCCGACTTCACCCCCCATCTGGATACGGGGGACTATGTAATCGTGATCAATGCCGAAAAAGTGGTGGTCACCGGCAAAAAGCGCACCCAAAAGCTTTACCATCGCCACTCTGGCCGCCCTGGCGGCATGAAAGTCGAGACCTTTGCCCAACTGCAAGCTCGCCTGCCGGAGCGGGTGGTGGAAAAGGCGGTCAAGGGGATGTTGCCCCACACCCGTTTGGGCCGGCGGCAATTTACCAAGCTGAAGGTGTACGCCGGCCCCCACCACCCCCACGAGGCCCAGCAGCCGCAGGTGTATCCTGTTCACACGATCCCAGGAGCCAAAGCATGACGCAAGCAGCCAGCAGCCATCGAGCCGTTTATTGGGGAACCGGGCGCCGCAAAACCGCTGTTGCCCGCGTGCGCTTGGTGCCCGGCACCGGCAAGATCCTCATCAACGACAGGCCGGGAGACCAGTATCTGCAGTATCAAGAAGCGCTATTGGCCAACGTAAAAGCGCCGCTGGAGATCCTTGGTTTGGAGAACGCCTACGACATCCTGGTGCGAGCCCATGGGGGCGGCGTCCACGGCCAGGCCGATGCCATCAAGTTGGGGGTGGCACGCGCCCTCTGCGAGGTGGATCCGGCCAATCGCGGCCCCTTGAAGGTAGAGGGCTACCTAAAACGGGATCCGCGCGCCGTGGAACGGAAGAAATACGGCCTGCGCAAGGCCCGCAAGGCTCCCCAGTACTCGAAGCGCTAGGGATCCCCGCCATTGCTTTTTCAAGGTCGATGTTGGTAGACAAGGGTATAGAAACAAGCCCAGAGGAGGAGATTGCCATGCCCAAAAAAGGAATACACCCACAGTGGTATCCCGAAGCCAAAGTCATCTGCAACGGCGAAGTGGTGATGACGGTGGGATCCACCCAGCCGGAGCTGAAGGTCGACGTTTGGTCCGGCAACCATCCCTTTTTCACCGGCAGCCAGAAGATCATCGACAGCGAAGGACGGGTGGAGAAGTTCATGCGCAAGTACGGCATGGGCGGCAGCAAGAAAGCCAAGTAGCCGAGTTTCTGCACCAAGGTTCCCCATTTGGGCCCTGCTTAGACTTCTCGGTGAGGCTAGACCCATGGCTTCTGCTCAACTGATCGAGCAGCTTAAGAACGTCGAGGCCACTTTTCAGGAGCTGACGGTGCGCCTGGCCGATCCTGATGTGGCGACGGATCCGGCGGAGCTGCAGCGGATCGCCAAGGCCCGCTCCTCCCTGGAAGCCACCGTGCAGGCTTTTCACGATTGGCAGAAGCTGACTCGCGACCTGAAGCAGACGGAAGAGCTGCTGCGCGAGGCGGCCTCCGATCCGGAGCTGGAGGCGATGGCCAGGTCGGAACTCGAGCAACTGCGCGCCCGCCAAGAGCAACTGGAGCAACAGCTCACCCTGCTGCTGCTGCCCCGGGATCCCAACGACGAAAAAAACATCATGTTGGAGATCCGCGCCGGCACCGGGGGCGAGGAAGCGGCGCTGTGGGCGGCTGATTTGGCCCGCATGTACACCCGCTACGCCGAGAAGATGGGTTGGTCGGTGCGCCTGGCCAGCCTCTCGGAAGGAGAGATGGGGGGCTACAAAGAGGCCATCCTGGAAATCCGCGGCGACCAGGTCTATAGCAAGCTGAAGTTTGAGGCCGGCGTGCACCGGGTGCAGCGGGTGCCCGTGACAGAGGCGCAGGGGCGCGTCCACACCTCGACGGCCACGGTGGCGGTGATGCCGGAGGTGGACGAGGTGGAGGTGGTGATCGACCCCAAGGACATCGAGATCAAGACGGCGCGCTCCGGCGGGGCGGGCGGCCAAAACGTGAACAAGGTGGAAACGGCGGTGGATCTCCTCCACAAGCCCACCGGCATCCGCGTCTTCTGCACCGAGGAGCGATCCCAGTTGCAAAACCGGCAGCGGGCGATGCAGATTTTGCGGGCCAAGCTCTACGAGATGAAGCTGCAGGAGCAACAGGCCTCCATCAGCTCCGCCCGTCGCATGCAGGTGGGAACGGGATCCCGCTCGGAAAAAATTCGCACCTACAACTACAAGGACAACCGCGTCACCGACCACCGCCTCAACCAGAACTTCCTGCTCGAGCCGATTTTGGAAGGGGAGCTGGACGAGTTAATCCAAGCTTGTATCGGCCTATACCAAAAAGAGCTGCTGGCGGAGCTATCCTAAGCGCTGCTGGGATCCCTTCCTGCTGCCGACCTGGCGGTAGAATAAATACCCATGTCGAGTGACCCGAGGAATCCTCCCCATGCTGGCCGAGTACCGCCAACATGTTGCTGCCCGCGCGGATCAAGGGATCCCGCCGCTGCCCTTGAGCGCTGCCCAGACCAGCCAGGTGTGCGAGCTGCTCAAGGATCCCCCTGCCGGCGAGGAAGCTTTTTTGTTGCATCTGCTCGCAGAGCGGGTGCCGCCGGGGGTGGATGAGGCGGCCTATGTGAAGGCGGGCTTTTTGGCGGCTGTGGCCAAGGAAGAAGCGCGCTCACCTCTGATTACCCCCCTGCGGGCGGTGGAGCTCTTGGGGACGATGCTGGGGGGCTATAACGTCCAGGTGCTGCTGGAGCTGCTGCAAGATGAACGACCGGAGATTGCCGCCGCGGCGGCCCGCGCCCTCAGCCACACGCTGCTGGTTTTCGATGCCTTCCACGACGTGCTGGAACTCAGCCAGGCCGGCAACGCCCGCGCCCGGCAGGTGCTGCAGTCCTGGGCTGAAGGAGAGTGGTTCACTGCCAGGCCGCCCCTGGCCGAGGCCATCACCGTAACGGTGTTCAAAATTGCCGGCGAGATCAACACCGACGACCTCTCCCCCGCCGCCCACGCCACCACCCGCCCAGACATCCCCCTGCACGCCCAGAGCATGCTGGAGTCGCGCGCGCCGGGATCCCTGGCTGCTATTGCCGAGCTGAAGCGCCGCGGCTATCCCGTGGCCTTTGTGGGGGATGTGGTGGGCACGGGATCTTCCCGCAAGTCCGCCCTCAACTCCCTGCTCTGGCACATTGGCCACGACATTCCTTATGTGCCCAACAAGCGGGCCGGCGGGGTGATTCTGGGAGGCACGATCGCGCCTATCTTCTTCAACACCGCCGAAGATGCCGGCGCCCTGCCCATCCAGTGCGAGGTCTCACGGCTGGAGACGGGCATGGTGGTCACCATCTATCCCTACGAAGGCGTCATCCGCTCTGAGGATGGCCAAGTCCTCTCCACCTTTTCCCTGCGGCCTGTGACCCTGCCGGACGAGGTGCGGGCGGGGGGCCGCATCCCCCTCTTGATTGGCCGGGCCCTCACCGACAAAACCCGCCAGGCCCTGGGGCTGGATCCCTCTCCCCTATTTATCCGTCCCACCCCGCCCGCCGACACCGGCAAAGGCTATACCCTGGCCCAGAAAATTGTCGGCAAAGCCTGTGGGCTGCCGGGGGTGCGCCCGGGCACCAGTTGTGAGCCGCTGATCACCACGGTGGGATCCCAGGACACCACCGGCCCCATGACCCGCGACGAGCTGAAGGAGCTGGCCTGCCTGGGGTTTAGTGCCGACCTGGTGCTGCAGAGCTTCTGCCACACCGCCGCCTATCCCAAGCCGGTGGACATCCAGATCCATAAAGAGCTGCCCGACTTTTTTGCCTCGCGGGGGGGCGTTGTCCTGCGGCCCGGCGACGGCATCATCCACTCCTGGCTCAACCGCATGCTGCTGCCGGATACCGTCGGCACCGGGGGCGACTCCCACACCCGCTTCCCCCTGGGCATCTCCTTCCCGGCGGGATCGGGGCTGGTGGCCTTTGCTGCTGCTATGGGGGTGATGCCCCTCAATATGCCGGAGTCGGTGCTGGTGCGCTTCCGGGGGGAATTGCAACCCGGGATCACCCTGCGGGACATCGTCCACGCCATCCCCTACGTGGCCATCCAGCGGGGGCTGCTCACCGTCGAGAAGCAGGGCAAGAAAAACGTCTTTGCCGGGCGAATTATGGAGATCGAGGGCCTGCCCCATCTCAAGGTGGAGCAAGCCTTCGAGTTTACCGACGCCTCGGCAGAGCGCAACTGCGCCGGCTGCACCATCAAGCTAAGCGTCGAGACGGTCGCCGAGTACCTGCGCTCCAACGTGGTGCTGCTGAAAAACATGATCGCCCGCGGCTATCAGGATGCGAGAACTCTGCTGCGGCGCATCGCCAAGATGGAAGCCTGGCTGGCCAACCCCACCCTGATGGAGGCGGATCCCGACGCCGAATACGCTGCCGTGATCGAGATTGATCTCAGCAGCATCACCGAGCCGATCGTCTGTGCCCCCAACGATCCCGACAAGGTGATGACTCTAAGCGAAGTCCACGCCCAGCACGCGGCAGGCAACCCCGACACACCCATCCAAATTGACGAGGTGTTCATCGGCTCCTGCATGACCAACATTGGCCACTACCGGGCTGCCGCCAAGATCTTGGAAGGGCAAGGTCGGGCCAAGGTACGCCAATTTTGGATCTGCCCACCCACCCGCATGGACGAGGCGCAACTGCGCGCCGAAGGGGTGTACGGCACCTTTGCCGCTGTCGGCGCGAGGACGGAAATGCCGGGCTGCAGCTTGTGCATGGGCAACCAGGCCCGCGTGGCAGATGGGGCCACCGTCATGTCCACCTCCACCCGCAACTTCAACAACCGCATGGGCAAGGACGCGCGGGTCTATCTGGGATCCGCCGAGCTGGCGGCTGCCTGCGCCCTCCTGGGGCGGATCCCTACCCCTGAGGAATACCGGGAGATCGTGGCCACCAAGATCCAGCCCTTTGCCGGCGAGCTGTACCGCTACCTCAACTTCCACGAGATCCCCGGCTTTGAGGACGAAGGGCGGATCATCCCCCGCGAGCAAATGCCCAAGCTGGAGGAAGTCCTCGGGATCCGTTCCTAAAGGGGCCACCCTGATACCATGGCAGCATGGTTTGCTAGCCTTGGAGAAATCCTGATGGCCCTGTCCAGAAAACTCACCCGCCAGATCCACCGCGCCCTCGCTCCCATCCTGGCCCTGCCCTTGGTGGTGACGGTGGTGACGGGATCCCTCTACCAAATTGCCCGCCTCAACGACAACTTGGACTACTACTGGCTAATCCAAATCCACAAAGGGCAGTGGGGGCCGCTGGATCTGCAGGCCATCTACCCCTTCTTAAACGGCCTGGGGCTGTTGGTGATGGTGGCTACCGGCCTGAGTTTATGGTTGCAAACGAGATCCCATCGCCCGCCCCAGCGCAGCGATTCCTGAGAGCTTTCTCCTGATTCTTGGGTGAGAAAATACCCCAACCGATTTCCAGAAAACTCGACCTCTGGAGCCAGCCAGAAAGCTTATTTTAATGTACAGAGGCTAGGCTAAAGCCTTGTGAGTAAAGCTTAAAGAGAAGCTAACCAAAAGTTAACCAAAATCTGATCAGGAGGTGGATAGATATGGCTCTGGTTCGCTGGGATCCCTTTCGGGAAATTGACGAAATTCAACGGGAAATGAACCGGATGTTTGACCGGCTGATGACCCGTCCCGCCGAGACCGATGCCTTTGCCTTCGTGCCGGCGGTGGAAATGCACGACGATCCAGAGACCATTACCCTCAAGCTGGAGCTGCCCGGCTTGAACCCCAACGATCTGGACATCCAAGCGACGGCGGAAGCGGTCTCCATCAGCGGTGAGCGGCGCTTTGAAAAACGCTCCGAAGACAAAGGCGTAACCCGCACCGAGTTCCGCTACGGGCGCTTCCAACGGGTGATCCCGCTGCCCAACCGGATCAAGCACGATCAGGTGAAAGCGGAATACAAAGATGGCATCCTCACCCTGACTCTGCCCAAAGCGGACTCTGAAAAAGCCCAAGTGGTCAAAGTGAACGTTGTCTCCTAATTGCCTGAGACAAGCGCCACTTTCGGCTTAAGCAAAATCCAGATCCCAGAGGGTAGGCCATGAGCCTACCTTTTTTGCTTTTTGGCTTGTCCATCCTCAACTCCCCTCTCCCTGAGGGAGAGGGGCTGGGGGTGAGGGCTGGGAGAGGGGCCGGGGGTGAGGGAATACTCCCTCCCAGGGATCCGATTTGACCTCTGCCCCTGGGGTTGGATAAGGTTGAGGGCGAAGTGGCTGGGGAGCGAGAGCATGGCCAGCGTGACCTACGAACACGTTACCAAGCGCTACGGCGACACCACGGCCGTCCACGATCTGAACATCGCCATCGAAGATGGGGAATTTCTCGTCTTCGTCGGCCCCTCCGGCTGTGGCAAGACCACCTCCTTGCGCATGCTGGCCGGCCTGGAAGAGGTGAGCACCGGCTCCATCTACATCGGCGACCGCCGCGTGAACGACGTTCCCCCCAAGGATCGGGACATCGCCATGGTCTTCCAGTCCTACGCCCTCTACCCCCACATGACCGTGGCCGAGAACATGGCCTTTGGCCTTAAGCTGCGCGGCCTGCCCAAAGCAGAGATCGAAAGCCGCGTCCGGGGGGTGGCCAAGCGGCTGGGGATCGAACACCTGCTCCACCGCAAGCCCAAGGAACTTTCCGGTGGACAGCGGCAGCGGGTTGCCGTCGGGCGGGCCATTGTGCGCAACCCGGCGGTGTTTTTGATGGATGAGCCCCTCTCCAACCTCGACGCCAAGCTGCGGGTGCAGGCGCGGGCCGAGATCAGCAAGTTGCACATGCAACTGGGCACCACCTTCATCTACGTCACCCACGACCAGGTGGAAGCCATGACCATGGGCAACCGCATCGCCGTCATGAAGGATGGCCGCCTGCAGCAGGTGGATACTCCCCAGGCCCTCTACAGCCGCCCCGCCAACCTGTTTGTGGCCGGCTTCATCGGCAGCCCTTCCATGAACTTCTTCTCAGCCAAGCTGCGGGAGCAAGAGGGCACCCTCTGGGTGGATAGCGGCGCCTTCCGTGTGCCCATCCCCCCCCACCAGGCGGATTCCTATCGGCCCCGCGCCGGCCAGCCGGTCATCTTCGGCATCCGCCCGGAAAACATCCACGATCCCCAGTACCAACCCCCAGGGATCCAACCCGCCCGCGTGCGCGCCAAAGTCTCGGTCGCCGAGCTGATGGGCCACGAGGTCATCCTCCACCTCAGCACCACCGACGCCGAAGGGATCCTCCCCGAGCAGGAGTTTGTGGCCCGCGTGGATCCCCGTACCCAGCTTCGCGTCAACCAATGGGCAGAAGTGGTCTTTGACATGGATCACTTCCACCTCTTTGACCCGCAAACCGAGGAGCGGCTGGAATAAACAAGAGGCGCTGTCAAGCTAAAGATTGGCTACCATAGGCTCCAGAGAAAAAAGGATCCCTATGCCGGAGCAATCTGCCTCGAAGTTGGTGCAGGCGCAGTTCGATGAATTTCCCTATCCCAACGTCCCCATCGAGCAGACGGTTACGGATACCTTTGCCCTGTTTGCCAACAGCTACACCACCGCCTGCTACGTGCGAGATCGCAAGGTGGTCAAGCCCGAAGGCAAAGTGATGCTCAACGCCGGCTGCGGCTCCGGCTGGGAAACCCTGGTTCTGGCCACGGCCAACCCAGGTGCCTCTTTGGTCGGGGTGGATATCTCGCCGAAATCGCTGGAGATGGCCCGGCAGCGCTTCGAGTTCCACCAGATCCCAGATGTGCGCTTTGAAGTAGCAGACATCACCGACATGGGAGCGCTAGGGGAGCAGTTTGATTTCATCGCCTGCAACGACGTGCTCTACCTGCTGGAAGATCCGGTGGCCGGACTCAAAGGCATGCGCCAGGTGCTCAAACCCGAGGGCATTATCCGCACCAACGTCCACAGCCTCTATCAGCGGCAGTTTATTTTCAACATGCAGGATGCCATGGAGCTGCTGGGGGTGATGGACGAGCCGGCTGCCAAAGCTGTTCCCATTCTCCGAGAGCTGATGGATGCCCTCCATGAAGGCAGCTTCGTCAAAAGCCACTGGCAGGGAGACGCCATCAAAACCACCAACGGGATCCTGGCCAACTTTCTGCTGCGCAGCGACAAAGGCTTTACGGTGCCCCAGGTGTTCGAGATGCTGCGCCAGGCCGGGCTGGAGTTCATTAGCATGGTGAACTGGCAGCAGTGGAAGCTGGAGCGAGTCCTCACCAAGCCGGTTCCCTACGCCCTGCGCCACCTTAAAAAGCTCAGCCAAGAGGAGCTGCTGCACTTTATCGAGCTGATTTTTCCCAACCTGACCCGGCTGATTGATTTTTGGTGTGGCCACCCTCGCCCCGCTCCACCAGCCCCTTTTACCCTGGAAGAATGGCGAAACGGCTCCGTGCAGGCCCATCCTCTGCTGCTGCGTCTCAACGCCAAGGTTGCCTTCGAGAATGCCATCCGCGACAACGGCCCGGTCAACATCAACGGCTGGCCGGGATCCGAAGGCAACATTGTCATCGATCCCTTCTCGGTACGCTGGCTGATTGATGTTTTTGGGGAAGAGCCTGTGCCCGTACAGGCGCTGGCGGCCAAGGCCCTAGATCTCATGGACTGGACCCCCGAAGAGGCCTTTAACCAAGTGGTGGCCAACCTCAAGTTCCTGGAAGAGCGGCTGGTGGTGCTGCTGCACTCGCCCCTGCGCTAAGTTCAGGGATCCCGCGTCAGCTCCCCTCCCACCCACGATGGAACACTACCCCCCTCTCCCTGAGGGAGAGGGGCCGGGGGTGAGGGCGATCCCTCAGGGAGAGGGGCCGGGGGTGAGGGATCCCTCAGGGAGAGGGGCTGGGGATCTGCAGCACCCGGATGCGCTCGGCCCGAATCGCCGCCGGGATCCGCCCTTCGGCGTCGGCATTGACGGCAAAACGCACCTTGCCCTCCATCTCCACCTCGTCCCCTGGGCGCAGCTCCAGCCAACTGGCGGGGCGGCCAAGGCGGATGACCTGGACATCTTCCGCAGGAACCACCGAGACCCAGGTGCCGGCGTAGCGCTGCAGGTTGGGGCTGACCTCGTCCAAATTGACCCCGATCCAGCCTTCCTCGCGGTTGAGGAGCCGCACCGTTCCTGTCAGTCGAAAAGGTTGCGCTTCTTCTGCTAGCTGGATCGGCTCGTAGAGAACTCTCGTGTTTAGAGGCTGCAGACGGGCCAGCTCCACCCGCCATCCCTGGGCCTGGCGGTAGAGAGTAACTTCCATCGCCGCCCGCAGACGCCCGTCCGGCAGCGGCTCGTAGAAACCCAACTGGGAGCGAAAAGGGCGAAACCGCGGATCCTCCCGATCCGGCTCGGTTAAGAATTGCTGCAGCTCCGCGGCGGTGAACTGGAAGTACAAAGTGGGCACCACTGCCTCCGGCCTCAGGATTGCGTCTACCTGAAAGATGGCCGTGTTGCCCACCTCCTGGATAGGAGTGAGGGTGAACTCCTCTGCCGAGGGCCAGGAGCGATCCAGGGCGCCCGGCGGGATCCCCCTCAGCAGCCGCGGGGTGAGCAGCGCTTCTGCCGTGGCAAAATCCCGAGCGTTGGCCGCCTGCACAAAGGCTTGCAGCGTCTCTTTGGCCGTTTGCGTCTGCCCGCAGCCATTGAGCAAAACCAGGGCCAGCAAGAACCAAGCTTTCTTCAACACCTTTCCCCCGCCACTTCACTGCTGATTTTCGGCAGGTTGCTCAGTTTCTGCCGGAGAGGGAGAGGGCTCAGGGTTCTCCGGCTGGGATCCCTCTGCGGGCGGCTTATCCGGTTGCCACACCTCGATTCGCCAGCCGCCCTCCTGTCGGTAAAGGGTGATCTTGAGGCGGGAAGTCACCGTGTCTCCCTCCAGGCGCAGGCCCACCAATTGCGGGGCCAACTGCTGATAGGTGGGATCGGCAAGATCCGGCTCGGTCAGGTACTTGCGCAAAGTCAAGGGATCCAGCCCCAGGCGCTGCGCCGCCTCTTCCAGAGAGGACTCGCCCTCCACCCACACGTAGGCCGTCTTGCCGCTCACCTCTTGGTTGCGCACCTGCACATTCTCTCCCGCTGCCCCCCAAATCGAAGGCAGGGATCCCGGCCTGAGGGCATTGCTGAAGCGCTCGGTCAGGTAGCCGTCGGCGGTGCCCCAATCCCCCTTTTCGGTGGCAGCGATAAAGGTGCTCACCACCTGGTCGGGGGTTTGCGCTGGTGTGGCCTGCGTACAGGCGATCGTGCTACCCAAGCTGAGAAGAAGAGTACAGGTGCTGATGTGACGTAGCATAGGAACAACCTTGTTTAAGATGCGCTGTCTCGAGACAAACCTCGGCAGACGTTGGCTCGAAAGTTGAGAACAATAGCAGATGCAGATTGGGCCTGGAAGCTTAAGAGATGTAACAGGTAGATGGAGTCTGCCGTACTTGCGTCAGGCCTGCCTGAGGTAACTGTCCAATTCAAAATGACGATCTCCGAAAATCAGAACTATGATACCATTCCAGGAAGCAGTGACAACAAACGTACAGCTTTGATGCTATGGTTAACCGGCAGCCTCTCGTGACACTACCCTCCATGGCTGCTGCTTGTGTAGAGTTATGCACTGAGTCTACTGCTCAGCAATATGCAAAAGGCTACGTCAGCTAGGATAAATCGGTAGGTCATAATACAAGTTTAAGCTTAGGTAAGGAAATGGCAGTCCCATTGTCTGAATCAGGCTCAACCTGGAATGCTCGCGGGATCAGTCAAGCCCGTGTAGCAGAAACGGCTCCTACTGCAAAGGAAAGAAGAAACGCTTGGTCAGTATCACTCTACTACTGGGATCAAGGGATCAGTACTGAGCCAAATCATCTGCCCTGCTTATTGAATAGACTCCATGCACTTTGGGTTCTAGGTGTCTCATTTACTTTTTTAGAAGAAGCACTTAAACTCTTGAACCAGTTAGAGTTAAACCCAGAGAGATGGAAAGATATTCCCCCTCCAAACATAGAAGGTTATGAGTTGGCATGGAAAGTTGATTCCCCTGACTTTGAGCCACTTGATCCGGATCTACCATCTATAGATCAGTACCTGTATTACTTAGCTCGCTGGATAGCAGAAAGAATAGGGCTGCCTTACCAAACACAAGTAATTCCTTTTTGGCGCATTGCTGCCTCAATTCACCCCAAAGATCTAAGAGCTAAAGCAATCCTAGGCCTTGGTCTATCTAAAAACCTGCAGATCGAAGGTATAAGGCATCTGAGGCAAATTCAGGCTATGACGGCCACACAAACAGCCAAAAGATGGGCTCAAGCCTGTTATCAAACTTCTGTAAGCTTTCTTCAAAGAAAGATGGGTGAATCAAACTCGATAAATTTGAGAAGCAAAAGAGAATTTGTTGATATATGCTACGAGGGTTACACAATGAGGCTAGAAGATAGTTTAAACTCACTAGTTACTCATTGTTATCTGGCCCAAGGAAGATGGTTTGAGTCAGGGATAGACTTTGTTAGGTCCTACCTGAAGCCGGGAATGATGTTTATAGATGTAGGGGCAAATGTAGGCTTATACACTCTTGTTGCTGCCCAGGCCGTAGGAACCAAAGGCAAAGTAATTGCGTTTGAGCCAACTCAATCTTGTGTGGAAATATTAAAACACAATGTCAGCGTTAATAGATTATCGCAAGTTACGATAAACCCATATGCAGTGGGTAGCGAGTCAGGGCAGACATATTTTCTAGAAACAGACGATAGTGTGTACAATAGAGTGGTAACTAACCTTTCAGGAGTAGTCCACCCTGTAAAGATCATCCGGCAAATTACGCTAGATGATTGGTGGCGCTCTTACAGAAAGCCTTTGGTCGATATGGTCAAGATAGATGTAGTTGTAGATCCCTTAGGTGTTATACAGGGAGGTCGAGAACTTATAAAAAGCTGTCTCCCACTCATTCAGCTAGAAGCAAAAGATGGTGGGGGATTTGTGTCGAGGGAAACATCCTCTTACCTGTCAGATCTGGGGTACACTTTTTTTGCATACAACTCCACCTTGAACGAATTATCGAGAGCTCGGGAACAAGCTCGCAGCCTCTCTGCGACAAACTTAATTGCAGTTCCCGAAGCGCGCTACGCTAGTCTTATAGAGGACGGCGTCCTCCAGAAAGACCTATCTCCATCTAAGAAGCTTGATTCAAGCCTGTTGTCTTTACTTAAAGATTTGCTCGAGGAAAGCCAATGATTGTTGTTGATGGTGTTGCTTTGCAGAGTAACTTAGAAACCCCACCGTCTATTATAACCTTTTGGCAAAATGTTGTAGGTGAATGGTTAAAGCTTGGCCACAGTCGAGACTTTGTGGTACTGGTGAGAGAAAGCCAACGTATTGCTCTTCCAGGCGATACAGTCATAGCGGTGATTCCTGACTATAGTTACGAAGACGCTGAATCCGATCACGTAGGTCTGCAGAGCGCCTGTGACCAGCTTAAGTCAACGCTCTTTATCTCAACTTTGTACACATATCCTCTTAGAACACCTAGTGTGGCAATGATTTATAGTGTGGATGAAAGCCAAGAGTTTCTGTCAAACTTGGCAGCTCAAGAGAAACATAACTCCATTTTGAATGCATCGGCATTTATATGTCCGTCTGAGTGGGTGGCATCAAACTTGATGGCAAAATATCCTGGTATTTCTAAAGAAGATATTGAAGTTATCTACCCAGGCTTGCATGGTGACCTAGGGCCATCTCCTCCTCTAAAGCTACGGAAGTTTCGAGAAGAGCGAGATCTGACTCGTCCCTACATCATTTACAGGGCGGGAGCAGGGGAACGAAGAAAGATAGCCTTCCGCGCTATCCTAGATAGCCTGAGCGAGATAGCTTCCGGGCAAGTTCCGGAAGTTGTTTACCTATCAGTTGATGGAAGTAGGACTGACTCACCTTTGGAATCTTTCGTGGACCTATCTAAACCAATTCGAGCTCGAATCCACAACCTCAAACTTTCGCCTGACGAGTTACCGCTACTCTATACAGGAGCTACGGGGTTACTTGAGGTTGAACCCGAGCTTGGAATGGGCAATTATGTTCTCGAGGCGATGCGATGTGGCTGTCCAGTTATCATTCTCAGAGAATCTCAAAGAAAAGTGGAACATGCCAATGCGCCTGAACCGTGGATTGAGATACCTCTGGAGCCACATGCCATATCGCAGGCAATCGATCAATTGAGAGATACAAAGTATAGAAGTTCTGTACTCTCGCAAGGGTTGATCTACACAAAAAACATGACGTGGGAAGAAGCGGCCAAGCGAATGTGGTCTTTCCTTGACCTGAAGGCGAAAAACATAACATCTTAAAGCTTCGAAAGGTAAATATCATAGAATGAGGTGCCCTCTATCTCGTCGTGAATTTTGAGCACATGAGAGCATAAGTCGTATGAGCGATAGGCCTCGTGAAGAATTACGGCAAGTGCTAGCCGCTTTCTGGAGGGAAGCTCTCCCACTCGCATAAAGTCTTTGGCATAGATAAAGTCAGTCCAGGAGGCTTGGGTGCACAAAGAAGTCAGATTCTTGGGAAAGGACTTCATAACTGGGCAGGCAATCCCAGTAAGGCTATGGATAAGAAAGCCATGCTTCCTCAGAGCAATATCTATGTCGGAAAACAAGGGCTGGCCAATGTAGTGGGGGACAAACAGGACCTCAGTTTGAACCACTACAATGCTCTCGCTGAGGAGACGAGCGGCGCCGTGGATAATGCTAAGCTCACTTCCTTGAGTATCCATGACAAGCCAGTCTGCATCTGAAGCCTCTTCCAGGTCATCGAGGCGAACCGTCTTGACTTTTTCCTCTGAGACGACTTGGTAAAGCTCAGCTAGATCGTGGAACCTCTCCAGCAGTTGATGGTTGGGCTGGAACAGAGATGAGGTCATCCCGGTGTTGGTTAGATAAAGAGTCGATTCAGAGCCATCGCCAACAGCCATAGGAAGGTATAAAACATTAGAGCTGCTAAAACTTTTCTCTTTTAACCGCTCGTATGCTTCTCGATCGGGCTCAAATGCAACTAAGTCTCCAAAGCCCTTGTGAATCATTTCAGTATAGATCTCAGGAGTCCCAAGATCAGATGCTCCTGCAGCAATTACTTTAATGCGAGGCATTGAGGTTCCCAAGACAGAGGCTATAGATAGCTCAGACATGACTTCCTTTCTTCACTTCACTCCTTGTGAGCGATTACATTTAGACTGATAAGCTCATTGCAGTAAACAATTGTGCTTGCGTCATTAAACATACCGAACTGATCTACTTGGACGATGAAGTCAAAGCCAACAGTTTTGAGTAAATGAGTTAAATTCTCAATGGTATATCCATATTTATGAAAGTCATACTGATCGACCTGGCCACCATAGAACATACTAATGATGTACACCAGTTGATCATAGGAAAGATCGTCCTTTAGAAGAACTCTAGATAGCGCTTTTAGGTTGGGCACAGAGATATATAATCTTCCTCCTTTCTTCAGTACCCGATACCACTCTGTCAAAGCTACCTTTGCCTCTCGATAATCAAAGTGCTCAAGAACATGTGAGGCGTATATCTGATCTACGCTTTCACTTCCAAATAAGCTGAGGTCAATTGCGTTTGCGACGTAGTCGACTTCAGGCGAGGGCAAAACGTCAAGTATTTTCCAGTCAGGATGTGGCTCTCTACCACCAATATGTAGATTAAACATGCTTACCCATTGCTCCTAGCTAACCATCTTAGTAAGTTTAGCCAAGTTTGGATGCTTGCGAAACTTAAATGGCAAATCTGTGAACCTAATTCTACCTTTCCTATCTTGGCAGTACTGTTCCCATATCTGGGTATATGCCTTCTCTAAAAAAGCTGTAAATCTCTTTCCGTCAAGAAGGGGAGACAAATAGAGACGCTCTCGCATAGTCCTTCTCATCCAGACCAGAAGCTCTGTATCTTCGGACAGCGTTGAGGCAATACGAACATAATCTTCCTCTGTCTGTGCAATTAGCTCTGGCAAGTCTACTGTTTTTAAGATTGACACACCAACTCTGGAGACATGTGCTGAGCCCTCCAGCGTTATTACCGGAACTCCCATCCATAATGTCTCACAGGTTGTCGTTGTTCCGTTGTAGGGGAACGGATCTAGGGCAATGTCCACCTCTCCATAGGCTGCGTAGTGCTCAGCAAAGCCCTGTCTACCATATTCAAGCTTGACTCGCTCTTCCGAAATGCCGTGGCTTCCAATTCTTTGCAGGAAGATCTTACAGGTGCTCTCATCTCTATACCGCTGATTCTTTAAGTGTAAAACTGAGTTGGGTACCGCCTTTAGTATCGTTGCCCACAACTTAATTACTCGGGGGGTAATTTTGGAAGGGTTGTTGCAGCACCCAAAGGTGATAAAGCCATTCTTAACCACAGGTGGATCCGTGACCTCAGGTGCCTCCCGAGAAGGCTTATAGCAGAGAAAGCTATGGGGCATTCTTATCAGCTTCTCGGTATTCAAGCCATCAGTTACGTCATAGGGATCTGCGAAGCTGTCCGTTATTCTATAGTCCACGACGGTCATACCGGTGGTGTCAGGATAGCCGAGGTAGGTAACTTGTACAGGTGCAGGACGGAGAGCCATTACGTGTACTCTTGTACCGCCAGTGTGCCCGCTTAGATCCACCAGAATATCAATTTGATCTTCTCTGATTAGCGTTGCAACTTTCTCGTCGCTTAGTTTACTGATATCTCTCCATCCTGTCGCCCATGCAGAGAGCTGCTCAGTTACCATGTCAGGTTGATCAACATTTGAGTAGCAATAAATCTGGTAGTTTTCTTGATTGTGGTTATCATAGATTGAACTCATGAAAAAGTGTACCGAATGCAATCGAAAATCACCTGACAGGTAGCCGATCTTAAGTGGCCTTTGAGTGGTTCGCGAGTTTGTGTAGGGCTTCCAGTAACTTTGATATCGGCTTTGGTAGCGAATACCCCACCGTTGATGCTCCAAGAATGTTTCTAGAGGATCAAAGTTCTCTGAGTAATGCGAGACCATAAGGATATTTGACATCGCACCCGCAAAGTCAGGAGCGATCTCGAGAGCTTTCCTATAGCTAGCCAGTGCTTCACGTAATCTGCATTGCTCTAGATAAGCACCGCCTAGATTTTGGTAAGCCACGGCGAAGTTTGGCTTTCTTTCAATGGCCAGTAGATAATTATCTATGGCCTCCTGAGTTCGGGATAGCTTGGCCAGGGTCAAGCCTTTGTAGAAGTATGCATCAGCTAATTCAGGCTTGAGCCTTATGGCCTCCTGTAGATGTTCTAAAGCATCATCGTACTTTTTCTGCTCAAAGAGTCTAGCTCCGATGTTGCAGTAAACTTCTGCAAAGTCTGGGGAAAGCTCCGCAGCTCTATGAAAAGCAAACTCTGCTTCCTCTTTCTTCCCCAATAACTGGTAGGCAAGACCCAAGTTATTGTAGGCTCGGGCAGATGTTGGATCTAGGTTAATTGCTTGTTCAAGGCATCGAACTGCCTTTTCACCCATAGCAAGATCTAAGTAGTAGCATCCCAGGCTATGCCAATACTCTGATTCCCCTGGATTTAGCTCAATAGCAAGACATATATGATGCTTGGCTAGGTGCAACCGCTTTTCTGTCCTGTAAAGAACACCCAGATTGTGGTGAGCTTCGGCGTACCCTGGATCCAAAGAAATGGCGACTTGAAAGCAATCTCTTGCAGCTTGAATAGCTTGGTATCGATCCTCAAGATTTTTTCTGCTTTCTAGATTTAGCTCCTGAACGGCTATCTCTGTTGCAGCTTGGGGTTGGATCTTTCGGCTCAGAGCTGCCCCTAGATTGTTATAAGCCTTTGCATAGTTCGGATTGATCTCTATAGCCTTCTTATAGTGCTCCATCTCTTTATCTTCTTGGCCGACCTCACCGTATACTCTACCCAGGTTCAAGTGAGTGACAGCAGAGGGCTCGATCATCAAAGCTTTCTGAAAAGCAGTGATTGAGTCTTCATAGTGTCCCAGTTCTACTAGCAATAAACCTAGTTTGTTTTGCAAGTCGGCACTAGTCGAAAATAGGGGCTCTATTTGCTTTGCGTGTCGAATGGCTTGATCCTTATCTCCAGATAGAGAAAAGGCATCAATTAACTGAAGATGAGCTTCAAGGTAGTCTGGCTGATCCTTTACTGCTTTCTTTAGGATGCCGATAGCACTATTTACCTGGCCTAACTTTAGCAGTACCTGTCCAAGAAAGTATGCTGCCTCAAACTGTTGCGGATCCAGCTCCAGAACCTTCAGAAAAGCTTTCTCTGCTTCATCCCAGCGCTCAAGCTGGATAAGGGCCAGACCTAAGTTAAAGTTTGCATTAAGGCTTTCTGGATCTATTTGGATGGCTTGTTGATAGCACTCTATTGCCCTTTCGGGTCGGTTTAGCTTCTCGTAAGCCACACCCAAGTTAGTGTAAAGCGATGCCGACCTTTGACCAAGGCTGACACACCTTTCCAGCCATTCCACAGATTTGACGTATTGTTCCTGCTGATAGGCCAGTATGCCCAAATACTGAATGGCATCAGGCTGGTTAGGCTCTAAGCTTAAGATCTCCAGGTAGCATTTCTCAGCTTGATCCAGCTCACCCGAGCGATGATGGCGAAATGCTCGCTCTAGGAGCTCTTGAATCTCGGTTCTCATATCTCCAAGCCTTGACTGCAACGATTCTATCAGATGAATTTGTAGATTTAGCGGCCTAGGAAAATGGGCAGGCTCTCAAGACCTGCCCACTTCCTGTATTTGGCCGCTCCTGGACTACAGAGGCAGCCTAGATTTAGAGGCGCCGCTAGCGCGGGATGGAGAAAGTGATATCCAGACGCGGACCACGAGCAGTGGTGATGGGCGAACCACCCGTGCCCGTAGCCGGCTCGCGGTCGAACTCGGCGCGGCAGACCCCGTTGGCTCCCTGGCTGATTTCGAAGCCAGCATTGGGAGCAGTGCGGGTGAAGGGCGTCACCGTAGTGGTGGCAGAGGCCGTGACCGAGCCGGTGACCGTCACCGTTTCGGAGCGGGTTTCAGAGCCAACGACCGTGCCTGTGGCCGCAAAGGTCACCGTTGCGCTGGCTACCGAGGTAAAGCCAAGGCCCGCTGTAATAAATTGAGAGGCAGTGAAGGTAGCAGTGCCAGTGACACTAAAGGTAAAGGATTCAGTGTCAGTTGCAGTTCGAGTTTGAGTACCCTCTCCTTGTGTTACTATTACTGTCCTTGATGCCGTAGCCACGCCAGAGACAGTGCCAGTGGCCGAGAAGGACTGTGTAAACGGCGTCGTCACCGCACCGGTGATGGTGTTGGATACCGTGGCACTCGCTGCACCCGTAACGACAAACGTCTGCGTCGCCGTCACGTTGAAACGCTGCGTCGCCGTCACAATCCCCGTCGTCGTCACCGACGTCGTTCCCGTAGTCACCAAAAAGACCGGAGCTGCCTGGTTGTTCCACACTTCCTTGGCGCACTGCAGCCGCACCTGGTAGAAGCGCGTGCCCGACACCGACCGCTGCACACCCGGCTGCACATCCGCCGTCCGCGGCCCCGCCGACACATCCCCACCCAACACGTTGCCGTTGATGCTCAACGCAATGAAGCTGGGCGTGGAAGCCGGCGCAAAAAAGTCGCTGGAAACCACGTTGTCGCGCGCACCCAGGTTGACTTCCTGGAACACCACGTTGTTGGCCGGCAGGTTGTGCGGCGTCGGATCCAGGAAGAAAAAGCCGCGCCCCCTATCGCCAAAGTTTCCAATCTCCGCCGAGTCGTTGGAGGGCAACTGCACCAGCGTCAACTGCGCAGATTGCACCGCGGCGTTGGACGGAATGCTGTCGGGAATCGAGAAGGAGAGCACCGCACGGTAGTCGGTGTAAACCCCCACCGGCAGGTTCTCCGCTACCCCACTGCGGCGAATGCCATACCCCACCGGCACCACGTTCGGGCTGGAGAATACCTGCCCGTTGGGCGTCACCGCCGCCAGTTGTGTCGGCAGCAAGCTAACCGGGCCGCCAGTAGCCGCCACGTTGCCGGTGGTGAAGGTGGCCACAAAGTCTTCGGCCAGGCTGCGGCCCGAAGCAAACAGATCCGGCACCGCCCGCGAAATGGTGACCCGATAGACAGAGTCGTTGCTCAGGGGTGTGCGGAAGGTGACGGTGACTTGGGTGCGGTCGGAGTTGAAGGCCAGATCCCGAGGCGGGACAGCTCCGGCTTGGGGCGCCACCGAGGTGATGCTCAGGGCTTGAGCCAAGGGAGCCTCGCGCACCGGCTCGCTGAAGCGAATGGTAATCGAGGTGGTGATGGCAACGTTGGTGGAGCCATCCGAGGGGCTGATGCTGATAACACGTCCCACCGGCGTAGGCGTGGGAGTAGGGGTGGGAGGTGCTGGCGGCGGAGCCGGGGGAGCCGGAGGAGCCGGCGGGGGCGGGGGCGGTACGGGCACCGACGTGCCGGAGCTATCTTCGCCGCAACCGGTGAGCAGCATGGGCAGCAGCACCACCGTCGATGCCAGAGACAGAGACCCCAGTGACTTGAGCAGCCACTTGTGCATTGTTCCGTTCATGTTTCTCCTCTTAACCAAAAAGTAGGGTTCGGCTGAACACTTCCCTCACATTACCCGATCGGCTCGCTCAGGGCAACCTAAGCCTTCTGAGAAATGGCCAATCGAGGGGAGACGCAGACACGCCAGTTTGGTGGCTAGCCTGTTTACTCTGCTAATCATACAGGCAGATGCGGCAGCTTTGGCAAGAGTTATCGACTTTTTCCGGGCCAATGGGGAGTGATCTGGGTCACAGACGATAGCATGAGCTTGCCTGTGGCTACTGCTTCGTACAACTCTGCTCCATAGGCTGGGTTGAGGCTTGGCCGAGGGAGGTGAGACGTGGCCGGAATCTTTGCCCAGCAAGGTTTTCTCGGATCCAACTCTAAAAAACCGGGAGATCTACCTATTTCTCTGAAAAATGGTGCTTGATCCGGGGCAGAAGGGTGGCAGGATGAGGAGTGGATGTTTTTTCTGGAGACCCAACCAGGATGGCTACCTACAAGGTCACTCTGATCAACGAAGAGCGAGGCTTGAACGTCACCATCGATGTGCCGGATGACGAGTACATTTTGGATGTGGCGGAGGAGCAAGGGATCGAGCTGCCCTATTCCTGCCGCGCCGGGGCCTGTTCGACCTGTGCCGGCAAGCTGGTGAGCGGCACGGTGGATCAAAGCGATCAATCCTTCCTGGATGACGATCAGATCGAGCAGGGCTATGTGTTAACCTGCGTGGCCTACCCTACTTCTGACTGCACCATCATCACCCATCAAGAAGAGGCGCTGTACTGAGTGAGGCCCTCACCCCCGATCCCTCACCCCCATCCCCTCTCCCTGGGGGGACGACCCTCACCCCCATCCCCTCTCCCTGGGGGAGAGGGGTTTTTTGTTTTGGGTGCTCCTTTCCGGCAGCCTCAAGCGCTCCGCGCCACCGCAGGCGACTACTCCCGACTCCTCTCCCAGCCCTCACCCCCGGCCCCTCTCCCTCAGGGAGCAGCCCCTCACCCCCATCCCCTCTCCCTCAGGGAGAGGGGGGTTAGGATGGCAGCAGAGTGGCTTTTGGAGGCGGCTGTGGCTTTGACAATAGGATCCGTTCCTGGATCGACAACGGCTCGCCTGAGTTTGGCAGAGTACCTTCAGTATTCCGATGGCGGCGATACCCGCTATGAGCTGGTGGCGGGGGAGTTGGTGCCGATGGCCCTTCCAACCGGACGGCACGGTCAGATTGTGGATTTCCTCAATACCGCTTTTCGATCTGAGATCCGGCGCCAGGGGCTGCCGTGGACTTCTCAGCCGATGGCTATCGGGATCCAGTCGCCGCGGGGCAACCGCTGGGATACGGTGCGGATCCCGGATGTGGTGGTGCTGCTTCTGCAGCAGTGGCAGGAGATGGGATCCCGAGAGGCTCTGATTCGGCTGGAGGATCCGCCGCCGCTGCTGGTGGTGGAGGTGGTGAGCGAATCGAGCCGAGCGGCGGACTACCGGGCCAAACGGGCGGAATACTGCGTTTTGGGCATCGGTGAGTATTGGATTGTGGATCCTTTGGAAGAGAAGGTGAGCCTGCTGCTGTTGCACGAGGGCTGGTACGACCTGCTGGAGCTGAAGGGATCCGAGCGGGTGCCCTCGAAGGTTTTTGCAGGGCTGGAGCTGCAGGCGGGGGAGATCTTGGCGGCGGACTTGGGTTATTCTGGTAAAGCTACGGGGAGTTAGCTCAGTTGGTAGAGCGCTGCGATCGCACCGCAGAGGTCAGGGATTCGAGTTCCCTACTCTCCATTGCCCTCACCCCCGGCCCCTCTCCCTGAGGGAGAGGGGAGTTGGTGGTAGGATCTTGGCATCCTCTCGCTCTAGTTGATAATGACTCCGGAACAAGAAGAGTGGCTGATCCGCGCTGTTCAAGAGCTGCAAGCGGCCCAGCAGGAGCTACGTCTTGTCCAACAAAATCAGCAGCTTCTGATTCAAGAACTGCGAGAAGGGCAGGCAATGCTGGCTCAGTTTTTTCGCGAGTCCATGGATCGCTTTGATGCGCGCACTCGAGCTATTGAGCGCCGCACGGATGCCCTGGAACGGCGCACCGAGGCCTTGGAACGCCGCACCGACGAGATGGCTCAAGAGATGAGGGAGATGCGGCAGGAGATTCGAGATCTGCGCCGCGATTTTTTGGAACGGCGGTAGGCCCAAGCGCTCCGCACCGCTCACGCGACCACCCCCGGCCCCTCTCCCTGAGGGAGCAGCCCCTCACCCCCGGCCCCTCTCCCTGAGGGAGAGGGGAGTTAGTAGGGATCCGTGCTGGATTAATCTGGAGAGAACTTTGACGTTGCTCGATCGGCCTTTCCCTTCCTTAGCGAGTTTGCCATATGTCTGTTATCCGTGCCCTGCACCGCCAGTTGGTGAGCAAAGAGCGCTCGGCCGAGGAGATCGCGCGCGAATACCTGGAGCGCCTGCACCAACTGGAGCCGCAGCTTAAGAGCTTTATTACTGTCACCGAGGAGCTGGCGCTGCAACAGGCTAGGGCGGTGGATGCCCGCATTCGCGCCGGGGAGGCGATTGGTCCGCTGGCCGGGATCCCGTTGGCTGTGAAAGATAACCTCTGCACCCAAGGGATCCGCACCACCTGCGCTTCTCGGATGCTGGAGGGGTTTGTGCCGCCCTATGAATCGACGGTGACGGCGCGGCTGGCGGCAGCCGGCATGGTGATGGTGGGCAAGACCAACCTGGACGAGTTTGCCATGGGCAGCTCCACGGAAAACTCGGCCTTCCAGCGCACCGCCAACCCCTGGGATCTGACGCGGGTGCCAGGGGGATCCTCAGGCGGATCGGCGGCGGCGGTGGCGGCAGACCAGGCGGTGGTGGCCTTGGGATCGGATACAGGAGGATCCATCCGCCAGCCGGCGGCCTTCTGTGGCGTGGTTGGCCTCAAGCCCACCTACGGGCTGGTGTCGCGCTATGGGCTGGTGGCCTTTGCCTCTTCTCTGGATCAGGTGGGGCCGTTTGGGCGCACCGTGGAGGATGTGGCCCTGCTGCTGCAGGGGATTGCCGGCCACGACCCCATGGACTCCACCAGCCTTAGGGTGGAGATCCCGGACTATAGCCAGGCTTTGATCCCCGATATCAAAGGCTTCAAGATTGGCGTGATCCGCGACCTGCTGGGGGAAGGGTGTGGGGAAGAGACCCGCGCGGCTGTGCAAGCGGCCATCCAACACCTGCAGGAGCTGGGGGCGGAGATCCTGGAGATCGACTGCCCCAGCTTTCGCTACGGCCTGGCCACCTACTACATCATTGCCCCTTCGGAAGCTTCTTCCAATCTGGCCCGCTACGACGGCGTCAAGTACGGCCTGCGGGAACCTGCCGACTCGCTCTTGGCTATGTATGGCAAGACCCGCGCCCGCGGCTTTGGGCCGGAGGTGAAGCGGCGCATCATGATCGGCACTTATGCCCTCTCTGCCGGCTACTACGATGCCTACTACCTCAAGGCCCAGAAGGTGCGCACCTTGATCAAGCAAGATTTTCTGCGGGCCTTCGAGAAGGTGGATGTGTTGGTCAGCCCTACCACCCCCACGCCGGCCTTCAAAAGCGGCGAGCGGGAGAATCCCTTGAGCATGTACCTGTGCGACCTGATGACGATCCCAGTCAATCTGGCGGGCTTGCCGGGGCTAAGCCTGCCCTGTGGCTTTGCCGATGGGCTGCCGATTGGCTTGCAAATCGTGGGCAACGCCCTGCAAGAGAGCAAGGTGCTGCGGGTGGCCTATGCCTACGAGCAAAGCACCGACTGGCACCAGCGACGGCCCCCACTGGAGCAGCCTTCGATTGAAAAGACCCAGGGATCTGCCCCCGTCCAGCCCGGCAAAGGGAGCAAAAAAGCCAAAAGCTGAGGATCCAGCAGCTAGGCAATGCCCATCTGGTTGGCCGCCGAGAAGCGCTCCATAAAGCGCAGGAAGCGATCCCACTCGGCTTCTGTTTCCATGTCGTAGATCACTTCCAGGGCCTTGAATTCTCCGTTTAGGAACTTGGCCTTGATGTTGCGGGTGGTCAGCTCCCCTTCTTCGTCGATCATCCGCATGCCGAGGATGTTTTGCGTGTCGGACTTCAGCTCCTCGAAGCGAAAAATGGCGGATCCCCGCTTGCCGGTTTTGGATTTCAGCAGCCGTACTTGGGTGGGCACTTCTGGAATGCCGGGAGAAAATTCGATACTGACCATGATGCTTAAAAAAATAACCGATTCAGGCCATTATAGTTGTTCCAGATACGATTAAGACACTTTGCCGCTAGCGGCCCAAACGCTCCGCGCCGCTCACGCGACCACCCCCAGCCCCTCTCCCTGGGGGAGCAGCCCCTCACCCCCAGCCCCTCTCCCTGGGGGAGAGGGGAGCTGGAGAGCAACGGACAGGCTGTTCCATAATCTTTTGCAATGACTATGTGATGAGCGGATCCTAGGCTAGAAACTTTTTCAACTCGCAAGCGGCCATCTGTTCCAAGTGGTGGCTGGCCTGACGCTGGGCTTCGGTCACATCCGGGATCCGGTCGCAGAGGGCAGCAACTCCAATTGGCAAAGGTCGGGCGGCCAAGTCGGCCCGGGCTGCCGGGGTGGCCTGGCCACAGAGAATCAGCAGGGGCTTCTGGGCTGCCATGGCCAGCTCCAGCACCACTCCTACCACTTTGCCCATGCTGCTCTGTTCGTCAAGGCGGCCCTCGCCGGTCACCACCAGGTCACAGCGGTGGATGCGCTCCGCCAGAGCCAAGTGCTGGGCCAGCAAGTGGATCCCCGACTCCAGGGTGGCGCCTAAAAAAGCCACCAATCCTGCCCCTAGCCCGCCGGCGGCGCCGGCCCCTGGGATCCCGTCCACAGTCCGGCCCAGGTCGCGCTCCACCACTCTGGCCCACTGCTGCAGTGCCTGCTCCAACTGCCTTACTTGCTGGGGAGTGGCGCCCTTCTGGGGGGCGAAGACGGCAGCCGCCCCCAACGGGCCGGTGAGGGGGTTCTGCACATCGCAGAGGCCGCGGATGCACTTGCCCAGCCAGACAGGCTGCTCGGGCGGCTCGATGCGCGCCAGGCGGGCCAGCTCCCCTCCCCCCCAGCCAATGGGATCCCCGGCCTCATCCAGGAGGCGATAGCCCAAGGCCTGCGCCATCCCTGCGCCCGCATCGACGGTGGCGGATCCGCCCAGCCCTATCCAGATCTCGGCAATGGGATCCCGGCAGACGGCCCGCAACAGCTCCCCCAAGCCATAGGTGGTGGTGCGGGTGGGATCCCGCCGCTGTGGGGGCACCAAGGTCAGGCCGGCCACCTGGGCTACTTCCAGCAGCGCCCGCTCGCCCGCCACCCCGTATTCGGCCCAGACGGGATACCCCAGCGGGCCGGTGACCCACAGCCCTCGTTTTTCTCCCCCCAGCGCCGGCAGCAGCACCTCTAGGGTGCCCTCGCCCCCATCGGCCAGAGGGAGCAGCTCCACCGCGGCCTGGGGCAACACTTGTTGGATCCCGCGGGCCATGCTCGCTGCCGCTTCCGTGGCCGTCAGGGATCCCTTGAAGCTATCCGGGCAGACCAAAATCCGCCGGGGCGCGCGCGGATCCCATTCCTTTTGTCCCCAATTCGACATAACCCAAAGTTTGGCTCGGCGAGGCTGTTCCAGCGCTAATTGTCCGGGATCCTTTCCCAGAGGGCCAGCCGCCCCAGTTTCAAGGCCGGCCCCAGCACCCGCCAGGGACGAAAGCGAACCACCAGGGATCCCTGTCCGCGCCAGCCGCTGCGGGCGAAGGTAAGGCGCAGATGTTGGGCCAACGGGGGGGGCAGAGCGGCGATCAACCCTAGGCATTGCCCCGTCAAGGCCGGGTCGGCAAAGCCGATTTCTAGGCCACCTTGCCAGGACTGGATCTGGATCCCCTTGGCCAACTGCTTCAGAAGGGGCCAGAAGCGAGGCCAGTCGGCAAAGGAGAGACGGCAGCCCACCCGGGCCGGCCAATGCCCGCGAACGCAGAGGGATCCGCAGCGCCATTCCCACCCCCGACGGCTGCCCCGCAGAGCCAAGCCCCCCCACCCGCGCCATTTCCAGCTCCAGGCGAGGGGGCCTTGCCAAGGCTTGCGGTAGCGTAGCAGGAGCTGTTGTGGCCAGAACAGAAACAGCCCCAACCCAGTGACCAGCAGCAGCCCTGCCAGGTACTTGATGATCTCAAGCCAGCCCATAGCGGGCCAGAAAATGGGGCAAATCGACTACCTGACAGGTGTAGGATCCCTGCATCACCAGCCGCCCCTGCTGCGTGATCTCCACCTGAAACTGAACGCGCCTTCCCACCACTTGCACAACCTCAACCTGAAGGTGTAGAGGATCCCCCACCACAGCTGCTGAGCAGTGTTCTAGGACAAAGCGGATCCCGACTGCCGCTTCTTCCCCCTCGTAAAAAGGCTGCAAGGTGTTGTGGCCACATCGCTCGATCAGCGCCAACAGAGCTGGGGATCCGATCACCCTCACGCCGGGGTTGCCCAGGGCCTCAGCCGTCTGCTCGGGGCCGGGGATCCCTTGCCAGGTGCCACGGGTGCCGAGGGGAAGGAGTTTCACAACCCTAGAACCTCAACGCTAGCGGGACGCTGTTCTGGACTGCCACCAGCGCCAGCCCTGCCCAAGCAAAAGGAACAGAGCCAGGATCCCAACGCTGGCCGCCAGCACCAGGGCCCGCTCCAGGCGGGTGGCATAGAACCCCGTCACCGTCCAGTTGCGGCTGAGGTTGGATCCGAGGATGGCGAGCGTGGCCAGGCCCAAAGCTTGGATCCCCGTCCAAGTCGCCCTTCTCCCTTCTTGGTTCAAGGCTATGGGCCGCAGCGCCGCCAAGATCAAGGCGGTGATCAAGGCTGCCAGCAAGAAAGCTGCTTGCGGCTGGGCATGGACGAAATAGCCCACCCCCAGCGGCAGGAGCAGGCTGCCCAGCGTCAGGCCGACCCCGGTTTGCAGGGGTTTGTCCAGCCCGTGCAGCCAGTAAAGAAGCGCAGCCAAGGCCATGGCCGCCATGCCCAAGTAGAGCGCCGCCGATACGTAGGGCTGGGTGAGGTCGATCCCGGCCACCTGCAGGTTGAACTGGTGCAGCAGGTTTTGCAGCAGGGGTCGGGCCGACAAAAACAGGGCGGCCATCGCCCCCCAGCGGCTGGGAAAAGCCAGACACCCCAGCCCCAGCAGCGCCGCCCCGTAGGATCCCCCCAGCCGCAACGCCAGCAGCGCCCCACCGCCTACCAGCGTCAGGCTCACACAGGCCCGCCAGAGCAAGGCCTCTTTCCCCTCGGGTGCCGGGATCCTGCTCTCCAAAGCCAGTAGAGCCCACGAGAGCAACACCCCCGCCCCGTACAGCAGCGCCCAAAAGGGATCCTGGTACAGCCCGTTGCGCACCAGAGCCAGGGCCAGCGCCGTCGCCACCAGCCATCCCACACCGTGCCCCAGGGCCGACAGCAGCCGGTTGGATTCCACCTCGCTGTCGGGTGAGGACTCTGTCCCGCTGGCGCGAACGGGAACAGTCAACAGGGGCAGGGTGCCCGCCACTAGGCTGAGGGCGGCCAGACCAACAGGTAACAACACCGGCCAAGGGAGATCTGGCAGAGATTCCGCTCCCATCTCCATAAGGCGGGATCCCCAGGTGAGGGCAGCGATGCCGCTCCAGCCCTGGGCCAGGCCCATCAGCACAGACAGCATCTCTTCTTCAGCCAAGCAGCCCAGCAACGGGATCCCCACCAAGCCCATCCCCAGGCCGCAGCCCCACAACAGCAGGGAAAAAGCAGCTCCCGCCTCAGATCCCTCGAAGGCGCCGCCGGCTACACCCTGCCAGGTGGCCAAGCTGAGCAGCAGCACCGCCAGCCCCTGCCCGGCCCGCCCACAGCCGCCCAAGCCCAGCAGCCCCAGTCCCACCAGCCCTCCCAACAGCAGGGCCAGCGGAACCGGTTCCGGCAACTGTCCCAGCCCCGCCCCCAGCGCCGCCAAGGCCGCCAGGCCCAGTCCCATTGCCGGCTGCCAACGGCGCAGGGATCCCCAGCGGCGATAGCGAATCGCTTCCAACAGCAGAACCACCAAGCCAATCGCTGCGGCAATCGCCAGCACTCCGCTTGCCATCTCCCCCTCCTGACCAACCCTTCCTCAACTATCGCCGATCTTGCAGCCGGGGAAGAGGCAGTGCTCGGGCCGCCGAGGCGATGGCAAAGATAAGCTGGAAAAGAGCAGCGAGCAGGCGTTCATGTCTTCCGAGCATTACAAGTTTGACCTTTTCTTGCGCTACCACCGAGAGCAGGCGCGGTGGGCGCGGCAACTGGCCGAGCGGCTGGATCGGGAGGGGTTCAAGGTCTGGTTTGACCGCTGGATGCTGCAGCCGGGAGACGACCGCCGGCTGGAGCTGCAACTGGCCATCGAACAATGCCGCTGGATCGGGGTGGTGGCCTCGCCGGAGTTTGTTGCCGATCCCTGGCCTAGAGATGAGCTCTACAGCGGCTTCTCCCACGCTCCGCCCCGACAGAACCAGCGCCTGCTGACGCTGCTCCACACGCCCGCCGAGCTGCCCCGCCCCCTGGCAGAAGCACCGCTGCTGGATTTTAGCGGCTCTGAGGAAGATCCGGTGCTGTTTGAGTACCGGGCCCGGGAGCTGATGCACTTTTTGGATCCCAGCTTCCCCACCCCTGGAGATCTGCAGCGATTTCGGCTGCAATACCGCCGCCGCGAGGAACCTCCTGAAGATGAGGAAGTGCGGGGGTTCCAAGCTTTCCTACGAGCCATTCAGCTAGCCATCCTGCGCATTGCCACCGGCGAAATGCCCTCTGCCACACCGGAGGAAGGAGCACGCAAGATTGCCATTTTGCAATTTCTTCAGCGCCTGTTCCAGTGGAACAGCGCCGATATTCAATTCGATCGGGCCGAGGAGTGGCGCAAGCGGGGCAACCTAACCGAAGCCCTGGCCGCCTACGACCGCGCTTTGAACATGGATCCCAACTTCGCCCTGGCCTGGAGCCGCCGCGGCGATGTGCTGGTGCAGTTGGCCCGCTACCGCGAGGCGGTGGATAGCTACAACGGATCCCTGAGCATCAACCCCTACGACGAGGAGACGCGGCTGCGCCTGGCCCTGATTCTGGGGCGCCTGGGCCAGTACAAAGCGGCGGTGGTCAACTACGACAAGGTGCTGGAGAGCAACCCGGAGGACGCCCTGGCCTGGCACAACCGCGGCATTCGCCTCATGCAACTGAAGCGGCCCAAGCTGGCCCTCAACAGCCTGAACAAGGCGCTGCGCTACAACCCCCAACAGCCCCGCACCTGGCTGGCGCGTGGGATCGTGTTGCGGCGGCTGCGGCGGCCCAGCTCGGCGGCGGCCAGCTTTGCTCGGGTTTTGAAGCTCAACCCCAGAAGTGGCCGGGTCTGGC
The DNA here is from genome assembly GCF_047462395.1 of Synechococcus sp. H55.7. Taxonomy (NCBI): domain Bacteria; kingdom Bacillati; phylum Cyanobacteriota; class Cyanophyceae; order Synechococcales; family Synechococcaceae; genus Synechococcus; species Synechococcus sp. H55.7. The sequence continues at coordinate 117,225 of NZ_JANSJD010000001.1, read as the reverse complement.
GCTACCAAGGTAATGCCCTGTTCCACTGCCAGCGGCTGCGCTCGGCCATCGAGTGTTACAAGCGCTCGCTGCGGCTGCGCCGCCGGGATCCCATTACGCTCCACAACCTAGGGGTGGCTCTGCTGCGCCTGGGGCAGTATCGGCTGGCCAGCAAAGCCCTGGAACGTGCCCTGCGCTACGACGCCGACAACCCCAAAAGCTGGTACGCCCGCGGCGTGGCCTTCCAGAAATTGGGCTACCTAAAGGAGGCTTGCATCCACTTCGAGGAAGCCCTGAAAATCCGGCCAAAGGACTTCCCGGCTCGCTATGCCCTGGCGGTGGCCCAGCAGGAGCTGGGGCAATACGAGGCCAGCCTGGAGCAGTTCCGGAGCTTGGTGCAGCAGCGTCCTGGCAGCTTTGCCTGCTGGTTTGGCCAGATCACCAGCCTGCGCCGCCTGGGCCGATTGGAAGAAGCCCTTGCCGCCGCCCAAGAGATGACCCGCCTCAACGAACGGGATCCCTGGGGCTGGTTTGCCTTGGGCCTGGTCTATGGCGACCTGGGGGATGCAGAGAAAGCGGCGCAAGCCTACTCGCGCGTCCTGGAGCTCACCCCAGAAGACGCGGTGGCCCTCAACAACCGCGCCTGGGAAGCCCTGAAGCTGGGAAAGTTAGAGCTGGCCCTGGCCGACGCCCAACGGGCTACGCAACTGGAGCCGCAGCGGCCCGCCTTTTGGCATACCTTGGGGTTGATCCAACTACAGGCCGGCCAGCGGGAAGCGGCCCAGGCCAGTTTGCAGCGCTGCCTGGAGCTGGATCCCCAGTTTCAGCCGGCCCAAGCTGCATCCGGCTTGCCGACGGGCATGCCCACCGAAGATAGGGGGACAAAGTCCTTGGAAAGCCCCGCCGCCGAGATGGGATCCCCCTTGCCGGAGCTGGAAACCCTCACCCCTCAACCAGAGCCCCAGCCGCTAGACCGCAGCTCCTGAGCGGATCCCCTTGGCCTGCTCCCATCAGCGCGGCGCGGGCTTCCCAACCTACTTAGAGACAACCCGCACCTGCCCACCACAAAACCGTCAGGAATATAGTCGTTTCAGACAAGATTAAGACACTTTGCCGCTGCCCAAGCGCTCCGCGCCGCTCACGCGACCACCCCCAGCCCCTCTCCCACCCTCACCCCCGGCCCCTCTCCCTGAGGTACCCTCACCCCCGGCCCCTCTCCCTGAGGGAGAGGGGAGTTAGGGATAGCGATCGGCGCTGTTGGTGTGAAGGCGCCGGCGTTGCGTAGCAATAACGATGTAGAGAAACGTTTCGTTGCTATGGCGTAGCCTGCTTTTGAGAACCGCCAGAGGGATCCCGACGCTCACTTTTGGGTAGAGCGCGGGACTGATGGCTCTCCCTCAAAAGCCCAGGCCATCTGCTCCCGAAGTCACGATGCCTTTTTCTGCGTCCAGAGTGACGATGGATCCATCCCGGATGAGGCGTGTGGCATCCTTGACCCCCACCAGCACCGGCACCCCCAGCCGCAGGCCGATGACCGCCGCATGGGAGGAAGCTCCCTCTTCTTCGGTGATCACTCCGGCTGCCTGTTTGATGGCCTCCACATAGTTGGCGTCGGTAGACTGCGCAACCAAGATGTCGCCGGCGGTGATTTTGCCGGCATCGAGGCTGGATCTCAAGATGCGGGCCGGGCCGCTGACGGTGCCTTTGCCAAACCCTTTGCCCTGGGCCACCACCGCTTTCACCACATCGACCTTGATCAGATCGGTGGATCCCGCAACACCGGGCAGGGTTCCTGCGCTGAGCACCACCAAGTCGCCATCTTTGAGCAAGCCATCTTCCTGGGCCAAGCTAATGGCCGCTTGAAAGGTCTGGCGGGTTGTGGCCAAATCCATCACCAACAGCGGATGTACCCCCCAAACCAACTGCAGCCGCCGTGCTACTTCCACGTGGGGAGTTACGGCCAGGATGGGAGTGCGCGGGCGAAACTTGGAGACATTGCGAGCAGTGGCCCCCGTTTTGGTCAGGGTCATCACGGCTACGGCATCCAGCTCCTGGGCGATCTCCCCCACGGCGCGGCTGATCGAGTCGGTGATCAGGGTTTTGGGCCGCGTTCCAGCAGGACTGGCGCCATTGCTGTTGCCGTTGTTTTGGCTCAGCTCCTGCAGGGCAAGGGCGCGAATGCGTTGCCGTCGGTCGGCGTAGGTCAAGTCAAAGTAATCTCGCTCGGTGCGCACGGCAATGCGGGCCATGGTTGCTACTGCCTCGACGGGGTATTTGCCCACCGCCGTCTCGTTGGAGAGCATGACGGCATCGGTACCATCCAAGATGGCGTTGGCCACATCGGAGATCTCGGCACGGGTAGGTCGGGGGCTGTGAACCATGCTGTCCAGCATTTGGGTGGCAGTGATCACCGGGATCCCCAGAGAGTTGGCCAGGGCGATCACCCGCTTCTGTAGGATCGGCACCTCTTCCGCGGGCAGTTCCACCCCCAGATCGCCCCGCGCCACCATCACACCGTCGCTGAGAGCCAAAATCTGGGGCAGTTGCTGGATGGCCTCATGTTTCTCGATCTTGACGATGATGGGTACCCGCTTGTCGGCTGAGCCCGCAGAAGGCCTCTTGGCCGAGGCGATGAGCTCGCGCAACTCCAGCACGTCAGAGGGATCCCGCACAAAACTGAGGGCCACCCAATCCACGCCTTGGTTGAGGCCGAAGTAGAGATCTTCTTTGTCCTTTTGGGTCACGGCGCGGATGCTCAGGCGCACGCCGGGAAAGTTGACCCCTTTGCTGTTGGAGAGAGTCCCCCCGACAATGGTGCGGCAGAAGAGTTCTCCCGCCGCAGGATCCACGGCTTCCACCCGCATCTCCACTCGACCGTCATCGATGAGGATCGTCGCTCCTTCGGGCACTTCTTGGGCCAGCTTGTCGTAGGTGACCCAACTGCGCTCTTGGGATCCCAAGACAGGCTTGCTGGTCAACACAAAGGGATCCCCGGCTTTGAGGGTGATGGAGCCTTCGGCGAACTTGCCCAAGCGGATTTTCGGCCCCTGCAGGTCTTGCAAAATGGCGACCTGGATGCCCAGATCCATCGCGGTTTGGCGGATGAGGCGAATGCTGCGGCGGTGTAGCTCGTGATCCCCATGGGAAAAGTTGAGGCGAAGGGTGGTTGCCCCTTGCAGGATCATCTCCCTGAGAATGGCCGGATTTGAGCTGGCAGGGCCGATGGTGGCGACAATTTTGGTGCGTCGAAAAGAATCGCTCAAATGCATAGCAATCTTTCCAAGGGAGAGCAGCCCGGATCCTTTCCCCACACAGGGATCTGTCTGATACGATAACCCGTTCTGTCTTTTTTGAGGCCCCGCTTTTTTGAAGTTCCCGACGAGAGAGGATGGGAAAATAGGCAAAGCACAGTGTAGAGACCCGATCTGGAGTCGAGCGATGCCGGTTGCCCCTGAATATGCTTTCCCCTTCGAGCACCATCAGAAGTTCTCTCTGGATAACCCCACCATCTCTAGCCCAGGGGTTTCTAAGCGCGAATACATAGCCAGCAAGGTGTTACAGGGTATCCTGAGCAATCCCCAGACCCCCGTTGGCGATTTGTCTCCTGAGCAACGGCAAGCCTTGGCCTATACGGCGGTGTTGTTGGCGGATGACTTGTTGGCGGCTCTCGGCGCTCAGTAGAGGGGTTCTTAAGATTGCAGCGGGGTTATCCTCTCTGGTTGAGGTTTAGGCCGCAGGGGGGGTCACAGATGCTGCTACATAACAAGGATCCCTGCTTGAGCCCATCCATGAACCCCCTCACCCCCGGCCCCTCTCCCACCCTCACCCCCAGCCTCTCTCCCTGAGGGATCCCCTCACCCCCAGCCCCTCTCCCTGAGGGATCCCCTCACCCCCAGCCCCTCTCCCTGAGGGAGAGGGGAGTTAGAGCGGCGCGTTGGCGACAGCGTTGCGGAGCAATAACGAGGTAACCAACCGTTCCATCGCCATTGGACTGGATTGAATGACCATAAAACAGAAAACATGTCAAAGCTTGACGAAATTGTAAGGAGCGGTGAAGTTGTTGTAGCGAATGCGCAGCCGCCCCTGAAAGGTCTGGTCTAGCTCCTCCACTTTTTGGGCAAAAGCCGGCTCATCTTCCCAGTTGATCAAAAATGAGCCGTTGTAGGCCATGTTCTCCGTGAGCAGATCGCCTTCCACGCGGTCGCTGGCCAGGGGGCTGAGGGCCGCCGTGAAGGTTTGGGCGATGCGCTGACGCCGCTGCTCCAAAAGCTGCTCCAGAGCCCGTCCGATCTCGACTACCGCATCCAGACCCAAAGGGGCGCCGACCATCTCGTCCCGCCGGGCTTTCAGGGCGGGGTTTTCCTCCAGCCCCAATTGGAGCTCTTGCTGGGGATCCCAGAAGACCTTTACCCCCACCTCCCGTTTGCCCTCTAGGCGCTGCAGCAGGGTCAGCAGATCGGCCAGGCGCGGTTTGACCAGATCCTGCTCCACCTGATCCCAACTGCTCACCACCAGGCCAAATTGCAACGGCAGCAGGGCGCGGTGTCCCTCGTTCATCACGGTTTCTAGGACGGCTTCGTGGGCCAGCAGATTGGCCCGGCTGGCCAAGTAGCGCTCCTGGCGGGCCTGGGAATAGAGAAAGGCCAAAGATCCCAGCACGTGAACCCCCACCGGCTGCTTGTCCAGACCCACCACATTCAGGTGGCGCGGGCCGGGGGCAGCAACGATCCCGTAGAGATAGAGGGCGCTATTGGGATTTGCCGTTGCCATGGCTGCGGGCATCTCCGATCAACCAGGTGAGGTTGGACTCTTCCGTGTCGATGGCATTGCCATCGGAGGAAATGCAGTAGCGACCCATCACCATCTGGTGGCGCAGCGTCACTCCTGCGGCGATTTGGGTGTAGTTAAAGATGAGGCTGCCATCCAGCGTACACCCTTCGTTCAACACACAGCCGTAGCCAATGGCCGTGGGGCCGATGAGCTTTACCCCATCCGCCAGGTAGGTGCTGGCCCCGATGTACACCGGTGGCTCAATGTGGATGCGATCCCAGTTGGCGCGGATGTTGATCCCTGTCCAGACGCCGGGCCGAATCTGGATCCCGGGCACCTTGACGCCTTTGATCTCGCCGCGCAGCACCTTCTGTACTGCCAGCCAGTAGTCATGGGTACGGCCAATGTCCACCCACTGGAAGTCGGCCTTGAGGCCGTAGAAGGGGGCGCCGGCTTTCACCAAGGCGGGGAAGAGATCGCTGCCGATGTCATAGGGGCAGCCGGGGGGGATGTAGTCCAGGACTTCTGGCTCGAACACGTAGATGCCGGTGTTGATGGTGTTGCTGAGGGCCTCTTCCTGCCTGGGCTTTTCTTGGAAGGCGGTGACCCGGCCCGTCTCATCAGTTACCACCACTCCGTAGCTGGAGACTTGGCTGGGATCCACCTCTCGCAACACCACCGTGGCCAATGCCCCCTTAGATTTGTGAAAGTTGACCACCTGGGTTAGGTTGAGGTCGATTAGCGCATCGCCGCAGAGCACCACGAAGGTGCTGTCAAAAAAGCCGGAGAAATCCTGGATCTTGCGCATGCCACCGGCGGATCCCAGGGGTTCGGCCACCGGCTGGCCGTTCTCGAAGTGGCCCTCGAAGGAAAAGCCGATGTGTACTCCCCATTGCTGGCCATCGCGAAAGTAGTCTTCGATCTGGTGAGCGAGGTGGCTGGTGTTGATCATGATCTGGTCGAAGCCATGTTCCCGCAGCAGCTCCACCAAGAACTCCATGACCGGCTTGTGCAGAATCGGGATCATCGGCTTGGGCATCATGTAGGTGATGGGCCGTACCCGTGTCCCTTTGCCGGCTGCCAGGATCATGGCTTTCATGCCGTCCTCTCTCCTCCGGGTTCATCGTGTTTTTATCATCCCAGGATCTGCGTTCTGGAAAACATCTGCCGAGTCTACCTCGCCGGCAAGAGGTCAGTTCCCTACAATTGAGGACGCAGGATCCCTGGTATCCACTTTCCTTCTTTAACTAAGCAGCATTCCCACTGCCCTTGTCCTTTTGCCAGAAGGGATCCCTAAGTGCCTATGTTGACAGCCACCAGCCCTCGGCCAGCTCCGAAGCCCAATACCCCGACGATCACCGTTGCTCTGGCCAAGGGAGCCTTGTTGGCCGACGCTATCCGCTGCTTGCAACAGGTGGGGATCGATTTCAGTCGCTTTTTGGATCCCGGCAACCGCCTGCTGCGGATTGAATCGCCCACCCAGCTCAACGGGCAACGCTACGAGGCGCTGCTGGTGCGCAACCACGACGTGCCGGTGTACGTGGAATACGGACAGGCCGAACTGGGCATCGTCGGCTACGACATCTTGCGAGAGCGCTATGCCGGCAGCGAAGCGCGGGTGGCCCACCTGCTGGACCTGAAGTTCGGCTACTGTCGCATGTCGGTGGCCCTGCCCCAAGATAGTCCCTACACCTCGGCGGCCCAGTTGCCTCCCCATGCCCGCGTGGCTTCCAAGTTTGTCGGCTGCGCCCGCGAGTATTTTGACCGGTTGGATTTGCCGGTGGAAATTATCTCCCTCTACGGCTCGGTGGAACTGGCTCCCCTCACCGGCATGGCCGATGCCATTGTGGACTTGGTGGCCACCGGACGCACCCTGAGGGAAAACGGCCTGGTGGAACGGGACTGCCTTTTCGAGAGCACCGCCCGCCTGATCGCCCATCCCACCAGCTACCGCGTCAACCAACAGCCCATCGGCGAGCTGGTAAACCAGATTCGGGAGCGCTGGCTGGGATCCCTGGGCCCGTTCTGAGGTGGCCGCGAAAGGGTCTCACCCCTTTCTGGCCATCTGGCCGACTTTCCCTAGAGGGTGGGCAACTGGACTTGACCAAGAAACTTCTGCGGGCTCAGCCAAAGAGGGGATCCCTATTGCGTACAATAGGGGCATTCGGGCTTATTTTCCCCAGCAGCATTGAGATTAAAACAGGTTTTTCGAGGTTGCTTATGCGGTACCGTCCACTACTCGCCATCCTGTTGGCGCTCTGTTTGAGCGTCTTTGCCCTGCCGGCGGCGGCTGCCAAGGCCCCGCTGACCTACGACCAGATCCGCAACACCGGCAAGGCCGCCATTTGCCCTTCCGTCTCCGACAATGCCCGCGGCCGCATCGAGGTGCCCAAGGGGGGATCCCTGAAGCTGACCGATGTCTGCTTCCAGCCGGTGCAGATTGAAATCGAAGAGGAAAAGCGGAACGGGGAAAAAGAGTTTATCAAAGCCAAAAACATCATGATCTCGGCGGCCACGCTGGGGCCGATTAAGGCCGAGGTCACCCCCAAAGACGGCGCGCTGGAGTTCAAAGTGGTGGATGGGATCACCTTTCAGCCGACCACCGGTCAGTTGCCCCGCCGCGAGCGGGTGCCGTTTCTGTTCAGCGTGAAGGACTTGGTCGCCACCGCCCAGGGAGCCGCCATCGACCCTTCGACCGACTTTGAAGGCGAGTTCTTGGTGCCCGGCTACCACAGCAGCACCTTCCTCGACCCGCGTGGGCGCGGCTCCAACGCCGGCTACGACACAGCCGTGGGGCTGCAGGCGGCCAAGGACGACTTCGCCACCAACCGCAAGGTGGACGAGGTTTCGCAGGGGAAAATGTCGCTGCGCATTGCCCGCGTGGATCCCAGCACGGGAGAGATGGCCGGCTCGTTTGTCAGCATTCAGCCTTCCAGTACCGAGCAAGGGGCGATGGAACCCCACACCGTCCGCGTCCAGGGCTTGTTCTACGCCCGTCTGGCGCAGGAGTCTTGAAGAGAGCCAATTTTGGGCTTGAGAGGGGCAGGGATCCGGTCGATTCCTGCCCATTCTTGTTGATACTCTGTCTGTCTCGGTTTGCCCGTTGGGGAAGGGGGCAGTGATGGCGGGATCCCACAGCGTTTGTTTTGATCGGGCTGCCGACTTTTACGATGCCACCCGCAGCTTTCCTCCGGCTGTAGAGGAAGAGATCGCCGATGCCATCTTGGCGGCAGTGGGAGCCACTCCTGAGACCCATTTTCTTGAGGTGGGCATTGGGACGGGACGGATTGCGCTGCCGCTGATTCGGCGCGGCTGCCCTTACACAGGAATCGATATTTCCGAACGCATGCTGGCGGTTTTACGGCGCAAAATTGAACAAAGCCTGGGCCAGATGCCGCCGCAGGTGCATCTGCAGATGGCCGATGCCACCCAGTTGCCTTATGGGGATCGCTGTTTCGATGTGGTGATCACCGTGCATGTGTTGCACCTCATCCGCGAGTGGCAACAGGCAATCGCCGAGATCCGGCGCGTGCTCAAGCCAAGTGGGGTCTATCTCTACGGCTACGGCGAGCGGGTGACGAGTGCCCGCCACTCCTTTGAGCTGCGATGGGCCCAAATTCTGGCGGAGCTGGGATTTGAGCCACAACAGGTGGGGGCCAATGCCGAGCAGGTGGAGGCGTTTTTGTGGGCTCAAGGGGCCCATGGGCAGCAGGTAACGGCGGCAGAGTGGCAGACGACCTTCACTGCCCAAGCCTTGTTTGAGCAATACGCCCAGCGCTGCTACAGCAGCTCCTGGTCGGTCCCAGAAGCGATCTTTCAGGCGGCCATCGCCCGCTTGCAAGCCTGGTTTCAAGATACCTATCCCAACCCCAATGCGGTGCTGCTGGGGGAGAGCCGGTTCCAAATGCTGCTGGCCCGCTATCCCACCGATGGCCACCGATCCTAACCCCAACAGCCCGATCAGATCTCCCAAGCGCAGATCTGGGAAAGCCACCACGCTGGCTGCCAGGATCCCCACCACCCAAGCACCCACTTGGCCGATCTGCACCAGCAACAACTGCAGAGAAGGGCTGGAGATCCACCGATTGGCTGCGGATCCCAGCAGGCGCCGCACGGCCCGAACGCCATAGCGGGTGGCCCAGAGGATCACTGCAGCAATCAAGAAGCCCGGCAACAGCTCGATGCCTCGCCCCACCATCTCCAAAAGACTGCGGTTGATGGTTTGAAGTAGTTCGTTCATATCTTTGCCCTTGCTCCGCTATCGACCACGATGAACGCCAGATCACTCTATAACACCGTTGAACTGCGGCGGGAACACTCAATTAGGACTCAGGGAGGCCCTCTGGGGGTTCCTCCTCAGCTAGTATCCGCCACCGCTGAGGTTCTGCTGCGCTTGCTACCCTGAACAGAGCCACTCTGCCGCAAGATGAAGTTCAGGGTAACGAGGGCAGCATGGCCAACTACGACTGGATTGTCATCGGCGGCGGGATCACCGGAGCGGCCTTGAGCTACGAGCTGGCCCGTCAAGGGGGATCCGTTCTCCTCATAGAGAAGGAAGCGCTGCCGCCCAGTGCCACGCGCTACAGCTACGGTGGCCTGGCCCATTGGGCGGGGAAAACCCCCCTGCTCAAAGCTTTGGGGGAAGAAGGGATCCAACGCTACCGCATCCTGTCAGAGGAGCTGGAGGCGGATATTCACTTTCGCGAGCTGGATCTGCTCCTGCCGATTGCCCCTGGCCACCAGCTAGAAGCTGTCGAAGCAGATCTGGCCGACTGTCGCATCCCACCCCGGCGGATTTCTGTAGAGACGGCCTGTGAGCTGGAGCCCCTCTTGCATCCGGCGGCCCTAGAGGGTGTGCTCTGGGCCCGGCATGGCCACATTCACCCCTGGCTGACGACGCTGGCTTTTCAGAAGGCTTTCCACCGCCTGGGCGGATCCCTGCTCTTGCAAACCGTGACGGGCCTGCGGCGACAGGGGCAGCACATTACGGGCGTGGAGACCGATACAAGCTTCTATGGCGCAGCCCAGGTGGTGGTGTGCGCCGGCGGCTGGACGCGGGCTCTGTTGCGCCAGGCCGGGATCCGGGCCCCTATCTACTTCACCCACGCCGAATCCCTCGAGCTGAAGCCTGCAGAGGTGCGGTTGAGAAGCATCGTCATGAGCGCGCCCGTGCGGCGTTTGGAGCTGGAGCGGCAAGCGGCCCACCCCGACCGGGATCCCTTTTGGGATGAGCCGGGGCAGGAGCTCTGCCCGCCGATTTTGGATGTCGGGATCCTGCAATTTGTGGACGGCAGCATTCGCCTGGGCCAGATCAGCCGGGTGCTGACGGATCCCATGGCCGAGGTGGATGCCGCTGCCAGCGAAGCCCAGATCCGGGAACAGGCCGGTCGCTACCTGCCCCAGGTGGCCCGCCTGCCCGGGCGGTGGTATCACTGCTTGGTGGCCTTCAGCGCCGATCACCAGCCTCTGGTCGGATCCCTGCCCGGCTGGGAAGGCCTGCAACTGTTTTCCGGCTTCAGCAACCCTTTGGCCATCGTGCCAGCCCTGGCCCGTCGTTTCGCCCAACAGGCTTATGGACAAGTGGACGAATGGATCCCTGCTCTGTCTCCGGGGCGGTTTGTCCAGGTTTTGAGTTGAATACCTCACCTGTCGATTGTCAATGGCCATCGCCGAACAGCTCTGAGATACGGCTATCCCATCTGCCGCATAATGGAAGCCGGGGATTTTCCGCGTCGGACATGATGCTCAACAGTGTGCCCAGTGCCATCGATCTCAGCCAAAAGCGCATCTTGCTCACGGGGGGCAGCGGCTTTTTGGGCAAACATGTGCTGCAGCAGTTGCAAGTGCTGGGGGTGAAGCCGGAGCAGGTGCGGATCCCGCGCTCCCGCACCCACGACCTGCGCCGCTGGGAAGTCTGCCAAGAGGTGGTGCAGGGGCAAGATATCGTCATCCATTTGGCGGCCCACGTGGGCGGCATCGGCCTCAACCAGGCCAAGCCGGCGGAGCTTTTCTACGACAACCTGATCATGGGATCCCAGCTCATCCACGCCGCCTATCTAGCTGGGGTGGAGAAGTTTGTCTGCGTGGGCACCATCTGCGCCTATCCCAAGTTCACCCCCGTCCCCTTCAAGGAAGAAGATCTCTGGAACGGCTACCCGGAGGAGACCAACGCCCCCTACGGCATCGCCAAGAAAGCCCTGCTGGTGCAACTGCAGGCCTACCGGCAGCAATATGGCTTCAACGGCATCTACCTCCTGCCGGTGAACCTCTACGGCCCCATGGACAACTTCGATCCGGAAAGCTCCCACGTGATCCCGGCCTTGATCCGCAAGGTCCACGAGGCGCAGCAGCGGGGCCAGAACTACGTCGAGGTGTGGGGAGATGGCAGCCCCACCCGCGAGTTTTTCTACGCCGAAGATGCCGCCCGCGGCATTCTCCTGGCCACCCAGCTCTACAACAGCTCCGAGCCCCTGAACCTGGGCACCGGCGAGGAGATCTCCATCCGAGATCTGATTGCCCTCATCTGCGAGCTGATGGAGTTTCGGGGCGAGATCCGCTGGCAAACGGACAAGCCCAACGGCCAGCCGCGCCGCTGCCTGGACATCTCCAAGGCCCGCGAGAGGATTGGTTTTGTGGCCAAGGTGGGGCTGCGGGAGGGGCTGCAGCGCACCATCGATTGGTACCGCCGCCACGCGCCAGCCGGCTAGGCGACAACCTGGCTCTCCAGACGGCCATCTTCCATGTGCAGCACCCGGTCGGCGATGTCGAGGATGCGGTTGTCGTGGGTCACCATCAGGATGGTGCAGCCCTGCTCCCGCGCCAACTTCTCCATCAGGGTCACCACCTCGCGGCCCGACTTGCTGTCCAGGGCTGCCGTCGGCTCATCCGCCAGCACCAATTTGGGGTGGCTGACCAGGGCCCGCGCGATGGCCACCCGCTGCTTCTGCCCACCCGAAAGTTGTTCGGGGTAGTAGTGGACGCGATCCTCGAGACCCACCGCCGCCAGCATCGCTTCCGCCCGCTCTTGGGCTTCCTGGGCGGAAAGGCCGTTGTGCAGCTCCAGAGCCATACGCACATTTTGGGCTGCCGTCAGGGAGCGCAGCAGGTTGTGGGCCTGGAAGATGTACCCCACCTGGCGGCGGATCTGGATGAGGGTGTTGGGCTGGGCGCCCCGCAGCTCCTGCCCCAACACCCGCAAGCTGCCCTCCTGCACCGAGCGCAAAGCTCCCAGGAGCGTGAGCAGCGTGGTCTTGCCGGAGCCGGAGGGGCCGGTCAACAACACGATCTCCCCCGGCTGCAAAACGAAGTTGATGTCAAAAAGCACTTGCTTGCGCAGGGATCCCTCGCCGAAGTAGTGGTTCACCCCTTCGGCTTTGACCACCGGCTCAACGGCATTTTGGGTGGAGGCGAGGGCGGCTTGATCGAGAAGGGAAGGCAGCATAGAGAGCTCAAAATCTCAAACAACTTGGGTTGACAACTTATCGTGGGCCATCATGGGAACTGCCGCGATTGAACCATCCAGAAACCTTTGGCCGGAGATCATTGAAAGGATCCCAGAAGTTTTTGGGCAGTTGAGTTCAAGCCATTCAACAATCCATTTCCTCTCCCCCATGCAACGCCTTGCCAAAACTTTAGAAAATATCGGCGGGATCGGCTGCCCGCAGGCGCCGCACGGCAATAGCTCCTGAGATAAAGCACATACTCACCGCCAGGAGCAGCACCAGCACCGCCCGGTTGAAGGTCATGGCAATTGGCAGCAACGTGGCATTGGCCGTCAAATCGTAGAGCAAAACCGCCAGGGCAAAAGCGGGAATATATCCCAGACCGGCCAGCAAAATAGCTTCTTGAAACACCACCCCCAGCAAGTAAGTATCCGTGTAGCCCATGGCCTTAAGGGTGGCATATTCCGCCAGGTGATCCGACACATCGGTGTAGAGGATCTGATAGACAATCACAATGCCGACGATGAAACCCATGGCCACCCCCAGGCCGAAAATAAAGCCGATGGCCGTGCCCTCCTCCCAGTAGCTTTGCTCCATATCGATAAACTCTGCCCGCGACAGCACCCGCACATCCTCCGGCAGCAAAGCCCGCATCTGCTGCACCAACGGCTGGGGATCCACCCCCGGCTGCAGTTGCACCACACCGATATCCACGAGGCCGCGCTCCCGCTGGGGAAAAATGCGCAGGAAGTTGAGGTCGCTGGTGAGGATGGTGCCGTCGGCGCCAAAGGTAGCCCCCATCTCAAACAGACCCCCCACCTGGACGCGGCGGTTCCCCACCTCGGTAAAGACCTCTCGACCGGACTCAAACCATTCCGGGATGGGGCCAAACTCGCTGCGGGAGCGGCGGTCGAAGAGCACCACGTCCGCCTTCTTGATCTCCTCCAACTTGTCGGGGGTCAGCTCCGGCAACTCCAGCAGGTCGGCAGAGGGATCCACCCCCACCACAAAGATGCTGCGGGTGCGGCGGGTCTGGGGGTTTTTCCAGAGGGCAAAGCCTACATAGACGGGCGAGATGGCCCGTACCCCCTCAAAGCCCAGTGCCTGGTACAGCCGCCGCTGGGAAAAGGTGTTCATGGCAATGAGGGCGTTGGACTGGGGGCTGACCAGGAAGATCTCCCCCTTGAGGGCGACATGGAAGCGGATGGCGCTCTCCAGCAGGCTGTCTTGGAAGCCCAACTGCATAAACATAAGGATGCAGGCAAAGGCAATGCCCGCCAGGGCCACCAGCAGGCGGATCTTCTCCCGCGTCAACTGCAGCCAGGCCAACGGGATGCGGCGCCCGATAAACGCTACGCTGAACAGGCCGGACATCGTCCCCCCCCTACCCCTCGACCTCGATGGCCACATCCACTTGCAGGTTGGTCAGGCCAGCCACGCGGGCGCTGCTTTCCGGATCCAGGCGGATATACACCTCCACCACACGGGCATCTACATCGGCGGCGGGGTCGGTGTTGAGCACGTCTTTCTTGCCGATTTGCAGGCCCAGGCGCTCGACCCGGCCCTGCAACGTTTCTGGCAGCGCGCGGTTGCTGATGGTGGCCCGTTGTCCGGGCCGCACCCGCAGGATGTCGGTTTCGTAGACCTCCGCCACCACCATCATCTGGTCGGTGTTGCCCAGCTCGAGGATCCCTTTGTCGGCAGCGATAACTTCCCCAGGATGGGTATGGATCTTGAGCACCTGGCCGGCCCGGGGGGCGCGGATGAGGGTGCGCTCCAGGCGGGCTTCGGCCAGCTCCAGGTTGCGGGCCAGGGATCCCAGTTGCACTTGCGCTTGGGCCCGCCTCAGCCCTGCTTCAGCGGCTTGCACCTGGGCTTGGGCGTTGCGCAGATCCCGCTCGCGGGCCAGGCGCAGTTGATCCAGAGTGGCCTCAGCGGCCCGCAAGTCCTCCTGCCGTTGCCGCACCAGCAGAGCCTTCTGGTCGAGCTCCTGCTGGGAGATAGCCCCCTCCTGCCACAGGGTCTGAAAGCGAGCCAGGTTGGCCTCAGCATCGGCCAGCTCCGCCCGAAGGCGCTCCACCACCGCCTCTTGGGATCGGATCTGCAACTGTTGCGGTTCGTCTAGACGGTTGAGGCGGGTGCGCGCCTCTTCAACTTGGGCTTGGCCAAAGCGGGTCTCGGCCTCTAGTCGGGCGCGGGCTTCTTGCAGTTGGGCGGCAGCATACTCCCGCTCCGCCAGGCGCTCGCCATAGTTTTCCAGTCGCGCCAGCACTTGGCCTGCCACCACGCGATCCCCTTCAGCCACCAACATCTCGCCCACCCGCTCCCCAGGGGGGCCGGCCACCTGCACCACTTCTCCTTCCGGCTCCAGGCGCCCCAGGGCGCCAATACGGGGGGGCAGCCGGATTTCCACTGTCGCCTCAGCATTTTCTGAGATGGACTGAGTGGCTGCCTGCCGACTCAGGCCCAGCCAGGCTAGGCTGGCACAGCCCAGCAGCGCAGCTCCCGCCGTCCACCAGAGCACCCGCCGATTCATTAGTTCCCCACTCGCTTTGGTTCCGTAGTTGGGCACCGCAAACGTGCAAACGGTTGCTGTGTCGCCAATTCTTTAATAAATGTAAATTTTGCGAGCTGAGGATGTCCAGGTTTTTCCTGGGTGCTTGCTTTTGTTTTTTTTCCTAAATCTGGGTTGATCTGTCGGCCTTCGGCAGCCCTCAGGGGCAAAAGCTACCTAGCCGTAGGAATTCCTGATATGATCTGCCCTGTTTGGTGCCTCTCTGCAGGTGCCGATTTTTTGGGTGTGGTGGCAAGGAGTGAGGTGGAGTTGCGATGGTGGAGACAATTGGAGGAGGGGATCCCGTCACGCCGTCGCCGGTTCATTCTCAGCCTTTGCTCCCGCATCGGGATCCCTTCAATCCCCTTCTTTCCACTTATCACTTTGTGGGCATCGGTGGGGTGGGGATGTCGGCTCTGGCCTACATTTTGGCCAAGCAGGGGTTTCGCGTTTCCGGCTCAGATATTGCCGCCAATGGCCGTACCCGTCGCCTGGAAGCCTTGGGGGTACGCTTTATTCAGGGCCACACTCTAGAGGGTTTGGCCGGGGATCCCCAGGTGGTCTATTCCAGCGCCATCCGCCCCAGCAACCCGGAATTGGCAGCGGCTCTAGACAAGGGACTAAAGGTTTGGCATCGAGCTGATTTACTGGCCGCCTTGTTTAACCATCGCCCCAGCATCGGCGTGGCGGGCACCCACGGCAAGACCACTACTAGCAGTATGATTGGCTACATGCTGCTGGCGGCGGGCTGGGATCCCACCTTGATTATCGGTGGGGAGATGGATGCCTGGGATGGCAACGCCCGTCTGGGCCAGGGGGAATATTGGGTGGCGGAGGTGGATGAGTCGGATGGATCCCTGGTGCGGCTTTACCCCAAGATTGGCGTGATCACCAACATCGAGCTGGATCACCCCGATCATTACGCCAATCTGGAGCAGGTAATCCGGGCCTTTCAGCAGTACGGGCAGCAGAGCCAAACCCTGGTGGCTTGCCTAGATTGCCCCAACGTGGCCACCCACCTGGCGGTGGACATTGGCTACAGCCTGGCCGGCCATCCCCAAGCCCAGTACCAGGCGCGCGAGATCGTCTATGCCGCGGACTTTACCTCCGCCGAGATCTGGGAGAGGGGATCCCTCCTCGGCCAGCTCCGCCTGCAGGTACTGGGATCCCACAACCTCAGCAACGCTTTGGCCGCCGTTGCCGTCGGGCGGCAGTTGGGCTTGGAGTTCCCCGTGATTGCCTCTGCTCTGGCCCAGTTTCGGGGGGTGCAGCGCCGCTTTGAAGCCAAGGGCGAGGTGGGCGGGGTCACCTTTATCGACGACTATGCCCACCATCCCAGCGAGGTTCGCGCCACGCTGCGGGCGGCCCATCTGCAGCAGCGGCGGGTGGTGGCGGTGTTTCAGCCCCATCGCCACAGCCGCTTGGCCGCCTTGTTCCAAGATTTTGCCCGCTGCTTCGAGAATGCAGATGTGGTGGTGATCGTGCCCACCTATGGGGCCGGAGAAGCGTCCCCTGAGGGCTCCGATAGCTTGCGGTTAGCCGTAGCGGTGGCGGAGCACCATCCCCAGGTGCGCTACGTGTCCTCTTTGCCGCAATTGCCGCAGATGTTGGCCTCTGTTTTGCAGCCTGGAGATCTCGCTATTTTTTTGGGCGCAGGTGATCTCAATCAGCAGATAGCCGCTACGATGCGGGCCTATGCGGCTCGGGTGGGGGAACAGCCTCTGGCAGACTTGGGGGAGAAATTGCCGGGGCAAGCGGAGAATGGGATCGGGGAGATGGGGGCTTCTGAGGTATTGGCATCATGACTACAGCTCCCTGCGTGCCCAATACCTCCAGCGTTGCCCGACTCTCTGGACGGATGCAAGCGGCGATCCCGTTGGCCCCTCTGACCAGCTTCCGGGTGGGCGGCAAGGCGGAGTGGTATTGCGAGCCGCACAACAATCTGGAGCTGCAGCAATGTTTGGCCTGGGCGCGGGCGCAAGGGATCCCTGTCACCCTGTTGGGGGCGGGCAGCAACCTGCTCATCAGCGATGCTGGCCTGCCGGGGCTGGTGATCCACACCCGGCGTTTGCGCGGGATGCAACTGTTGGAGGGGGGGAGGATCTGGGCCGCTGCCGGAGAACCTTTGGTTAACCTGGCGCGGGCAGCCGCCAAGCGGGGCTGGAGCGGCTTGGAATGGGCCATCGGGATCCCGGGCACGCTGGGGGGAGCAGTGGTGATGAATGCCGGCGCCCACGGACGCGCCATGGCGGACGTGTTGGTGGAAGTGCAGATTTTGGATGAAGAGCAGGAGCCCTGCCGCTTAGAACCTGTCGATCTGCAATTTGGCTACCGCCGCTCTCGCCTGCAGGACTTGCCCTGGACGGTGACGGGGGCAACGCTGCAGTTACTCCCAGGCCGGGATCCGGCCCAGGTGCAGTGGGAAACCCAGCGCAACCTCAACCAGCGCCTCAGCTCTCAGCCCTATCATCTGCCCAGTTGTGGCAGCGTCTTTCGCAACCCCGAAACTTATCCTGCCGGCTGGTTAATTGAGCAGACCGGTCTAAAGGGCTACCGGATTGGTGGGGCCCAGATCTCCGAGCGCCATGCCAATTTCATCCTCAACTGTGGCCAGGCCAGCGCCAACGACATCTACCGTCTGATTTGCTTGGCCCAAGAAAAGGTTTATCAACGATGGTCGATACTTCTGGAGCCAGAAGTGCGCATCCTGGGATCTTTTGACGATCCTTTGATGAGCTAATTTGGCCTGCTCCGTTTGTTTCTTTGATGATTTGATGATTCTGGTCTTACACTGTTCTCACCAGTCCTTGATGGATCCTCGTTGATTACTTTGCGTCGGCTTATGAGTCAGGATATGGCTACTTTACGTCGTTTAATTCGACGGCTCAATCAGTCCCACACCACCGCAGAAGAACGCCGCTATTTGGTGGAGATCGGCAGTTTGGCTGCCTTGCTCAGCGGGGAAGAAGCGGCTGCCTTGGCTCAGGATCCCACACAGCTCAGCGCCGAGCAGCACTATCGCATTTGGGATTGGGTGCGTCGCTGGGAACGGGAACACCGCCACGAAGACCTGGACTGGGATCCTACTTCAGACCGGCACAACGACTAAAACTCGAAAGGACTCCGCCCGCTACGGGATCCCGGATAGGATCTTAGGACAGAAGCCATCTCCCCAGTCTTACGTCACATGGCTTTATGAAAACCCAGAGACAATGTCTGGCCCTGCACCTGGGAGAATGGCACGGCCTGTTTTGCGAGTATCGACCCACCGCCCACGGCTGGGAACTCGTGGGCCAAAAGCGCAGCCTCATCACCTTTGAGGCTTTGGATTTGGGTGCGATCCGCCAAACCAATGCCTACTACCCCCTAGAGGGATCCCCTACCCCAGAAAGCCGCCAGAGCTGGGTCTATGAGGATTTCTCGCCCGGCTTGCGCTTTTTTCCCGATGGCTCCTTTTCCAACGGGCGGCTGCAACTGGCGCCATTTGGCGATTTTGCCGTCGAGCAGGGCTTCCTCTGGGGGGATCGCAAGGCGCGGCTGGTGCAACAGTGGGATCCCCAGGGCCGATTGGTGGGGGTGACCGTCATCTTGGAGCGGCGCGGCCAAGCGCTGGATCTTGCTGCCGACTTTCCCTCACTTACCAAAGCGCAACTGGGCCTGGCCCTGCAAGGGCGATGGCGGGGGATCGCCCAGAGCTTTTCTGCAGTTGATAGCCTGCCCAGCGAAACTGAAGTTCAGTTTTGGGGGGAAGAGGAAACAGGGATCCGGGCTCCCTTGCCGGGGGGGCTGTGGATTGGCGGGCCGGATCCCTTGCCCATCCCCACCCTGCATCGGGATCGCCGCTTTTCCGTCAGCCTAGGCTGGTTTCCGGAAGGGCCGGAAGGCCGCCACCTGCTGCGCCTGGTGCGGGACTACGACGAGGGCGGCGCCTGGCAACGGGTTACGCTGATCCGGCTGGAACGGGATCCTGGGTGAGAAAGGTGCAAACCTGGGCAAACACCGTCTCCCGCTCACAGTCCAACGTGAGAATGTGGTCGGAGTGCTCCAGCCAATGCAGGCTCTTCTGGGCGGATCCCAGTTCTTGATAAAGCCACGCTGCTTGTTCAGGATCCACCACCGTATCTTGGCGCGGCTGCAGGATGAGGGTGGGAACCTGGACACTGGCCACCTCCCCCTTGACCCGCTCGATGAGCTCAAGGGCGCTGCGCACTGCCGTCAGATGGAAGCTGCGAAAATAGGCCACTTTTTCTGCCAGCGCGCGGGCATCGCCATCCCGAATCGCTAGGCGGAAGCGAGGGACATCTTCCAAGAGCCAGCCCAGGCTGTTGAGGTACTGCTCTGGGCGAAAGAGATAGTACCAGTGGTGGCGAATGGCAAAAAACGGCGCCAGCAGCACCAATTTGTGGACAGGATGGGCAAAGGCCAGGTGCAGCGCCAACAGGCAGCCGGTGGAAAACCCCACCAGCGAAACACGCGGGTACTCCTGCCGCAGGGCTAGGTAATGTTCCAAAACCCGCCCGTACCAGTCGGTCCAGCGGGAAGGGGGCATGCGGGGTGCTGGACGCTCGTGGCCAGGGTAGTTAAACCCCTGCACCGTCAGGCCGGCTGCCAGCAACCGCTCCGCCAGCCACTGCAACTCGTAGACGCCACCCCCCAACCCATGGAGCAGCAGGCAGGCGTGCTCCCTTGATCCCCGCCACAGAAAAGGCTCGTTGCTCAGCATCAAAACCTCGTGTCAAGACTTGACCCAGGTCAGGACAGGATCCCTTTTTAACCCAGGGCAATGTCCAGCAGCAGCATCACCACAAACCCACTGAGAACGCCAAAGGTGCCCTCCCGCTCCAACCCCCGCCGGTGCGACTCGGGGATGATCTCATCTGAGATCACAAACAACATCGCCCCGGCGGCAAAGGCCATGCCCCAGGGCAGCAGGGACTGCGCCAGAGAAACCACTGTCGCTCCCACGATGCCGCCGATGGGCTCCACCAGCCCGGTCAGCAGAGCGATGGCAAAAGCAAATAGCCGCGAGTACCCCTGGCCTGCCAGCGACAAGGCCACCACCAGCCCTTCCGGCATGTTCTGCAGGCCGATCCCCAGTGCCAGCACCAGCCCATCGCCGACTTGGCCGGTGGCAAACCCCACCCCCACCGCCAGGCCTTCTGGGAAGTTGTGCAGGGCAATGGCGATGATAAAAAGCCAGATCCGCTTTAGATGGGCGCGGTTCTCCCCTTCGATCCCTTTAAAGAAGTGCTCGTGGGGAAGAAACTGGTGGGCACTCTCCAGGAAGATCGCCCCCAGCAACAGGCCCGCCACCATCACCACGGCCGCCCCCAACTGGGAATATCCCAGTGCCAGCGCCGCCTCGGTGCCCGGCACCAGCAGCGAAAACGAGGTGGCGGCCAACATCACCCCACCCCCAAACCCCAGCAGGATCCCTTGCACCCTCTCCGAGAGTGAGGGGAGAAACAGCGCCGGCAAAGCCCCCAGCCCCGTCGCCAAGCCAGCCACCAAGCTGGCCAGGGATCCCGTTGCAATAGGATGCACAAGCCACTCTCCGTCAAGGACAAACGCCTCTCGATTCTCCCCTTTTTCCAGCGGGCTGGGAAATTCCCAAAAGAACTTCCCTTCTACCCGCTTCTTTTTCTCGACAGCGGCTCCGGTTAACGGAAACACCACTCAATTCACTGGAGGAAAGTAGCTGGGGGTGGAGCCTGCACAGTTACTATCCCTGTAAAAACGGCAGTGGCCTTGGCACCAGCCGGCACCTACTCCTACCCCAACTCCCCAGTCACGTTGAACAGCACGCAGGCGGCTCCTGTTCAGGCCGGGCCTGTTACTTGGACAGTGGTGGTGAACTAGTCCTTCAAAAGCAGCTCGGCAATTTGAATGGCGTTGAGGGCTGCTCCTTTGCGGATCTGATCCCCGCACAGCCACAGCTCTAGGGCTTTGGGCTCGGAGATGTCCTGGCGGAGGCGGCCCACGGCCACTTCGTCTTTGCCGGCTACATCAATGGGCATGGGGAAGCGGTTGCGTTCCCAATCTTCGATGAGCACCACCCCAGGAGCCTGGGCCAGAATTTGTCGGGCCTTTTCCACCGGGAAGGGCTGCTCGAACTCCAGGTTGAGGGCCTCGGCATGGGTGCGCAGCACCGGTACCCGCACGCAGGTAGCCGTCAGCCGTAGGTGGGGGGATCCCATAATTTTGCGGGATTCGTTGACCATCTTCATCTCTTCCTGGCAGTAGCCGTTTTCTTGCAGGGGGCTGTTGTGGAGGAAGAGGTTGAAGGCAATGGGATAGGGGAACACCTGCGGCTGCAACGGTTGGCCTTGCAGGTAGGCGCGGGTTTGCTCCTCTAGCTCCACCATGGCGCGGGCCCCGGCCCCGCTAGCGGACTGGTAGGTGGCAGCCACCACGCGGCGCAGCGGGATGTGGCGATGCAGCGGGTAGATGGCCACGCACATTAGGATGGTGGTGCAGTTGGGGTTGGCGAGGATCCCCTGGTGGCGAAAGGCTTCTTGGGGGTTGACCTCCGGCACCACCAGCGGGACATCGGGATCCAGGCGGAAGGCGCTGGAGTTGTCGATTAGCACTGCCCCTGCCTCGACGATGGCCTTGGCCCAAGTTTTGGAAACACTCGCCCCGGCAGAGGCCAACACCAGATCCAGACCCCGAAAGGACGCTTCTGCAACCGGCTCCACCGGGATCCGTTCTCCCTTGAAGGTCAAGTGGGTGCCCGCCGAGCGGGGCGAGGCCAACAGCTTCAGCTCTGCCACCGGAAAGCGGCGCTCTTCCAGCAGCTTTAGCAGCTCCATTCCTACGGCTCCTGTGGCCCCCAAGATGGCTACCCGTTGTTGCCGTCCCATGCTTTCTTGTCCTCAGGTCTTCCTAATTCTAGGGTTCAAGAGGTTCCTGTCATTGCGGCCAGAGCGGCCTGCACATCCGCCAGCTCAACTTGATCGGTCAGCTCCGCTTGGCCAATCCGGCGGGGCAGAACGAAGCGGATCCGCCCTTGCTTGACTTTTTTGTCTGCCTGCAGCGCCTGCAGCACTGCCTCCCAAGGGATCCCGGCGGGCCAGTGGCTGGGCAGCCCTGCCCTTTCGATAAGGCGTCGCTGCCGCTCGGCCTCAGTCGCGCTCCACCACCCCAGGCGACGGGCGATCTCCCCCGCAGCCACCATGCCAATGGCAACCGCCTCCCCGTGCAGGTAGCGGCGGTAGCCGGTAACGGCTTCCAGGGCATGGCCGAGGGTGTGGCCGTAGTTGAGGATGGCCCGCAGGCCCCCCTCTCGTTCGTCCTGTTGTACCACCCAGGCTTTGCACTCGGCACAGCGGCGCAGCAGATAGTGCAGGTCGGCGGGAGCAAAGTCGGCATAGCGGCTCAGCTTGGGCCGGTCTTGCAAAAACTCAAACAGGTCGGCAGCCTGGATGACGCCGTATTTGATCACTTCCGCCAGGGCAGAGGTAAATTCCCGCCGGGGCAAGGTCTGCAACACCGTTGGATCGATCCACACCAGGCGCGGCTGGTAGAAGGCCCCAATTAGGTTTTTCCCGCCGGGATGGTTGACGCCAGTCTTGCCGCCAATGGCCGCATCCACCATGGCCAAAAGCGAGGTGGGCACCTGCACCCAAGGGATCCCGCGCAGCCAGGTGGCGGCAGCAAACCCCACCATATCCCCGATTACCCCGCCTCCCAGGGCCACGAGGGTGGAAGAGCGCTCCAGGCCAAAGCTCAAGGCAGCATCGTAGATCTTGGCCACGGAGCGCAGGGTCTTGTAGCGCTCGCCGGCGGGCAACAGAAAAAGATGAGCGGCAAACCCGGCTTGCTGCAACCCTTGCACCAACTTTTCGGCAAAATGCTTGGCAATACCCGGATGGCTCACCACCAGCACCTTGCCGGCTAGCCCCAAAGCTCGCATCTGGGATCCCAACTGGCTGAGGCTGTGGCCGCCGGAACCTGCGGGGGACTGGATGAGAATGTCGTAGGAGCCGTGGGGAAGCTTGACAGGGATCAGACAGGGATCCATAGGTGCTGCTGTTGGAAGGGTTGGGATCCAGTGTGGCATGGTCTTTCAGGCAGGTGCGGGTTATCCCTACAGTTATCTGCACTACAAAGTTGTATCTCTTGCTACGAAACGAGACCCAGTTCTATGATGGAGATGGCCAGGCAAGTCCAGATTCCTTCTGGCCCTCCGGTGCATCCCATTCATCCCACCTGTAGGTTAAGCCATGCCCACTTTACAAGCCACCCACTATGCGGTTGAGGCTATTCAGGAGGAAGCTCGTCGCCTCATCCGGGAGGGGGTTCTGCGCCGCTCTGAAGCCATTTCCCACCTGCAGCCTTTTTTCCCACAGCGGGAGTGGCAGGCAATTGCCCAGGAGTTGGAGCTGCAAGACTACTGCCCCTCGGATCCCCTCTGCGATTTAATCGGCGATTGCGAGGAATGGGGCGAAGACTAATCTCGCTCTGCTGAGGATAGCCAGCAGGCAGCGTCGGCGGCTTGCCGGCGCTTCGCTTTTTATCCGGTATTTTTTCTCTCTCCAATCTGTTGGCGGTCGAGCTGGATGAACTATAGTCAGTAATTAAACATCCTGTTTCTCCGGGTTCACATGGGTCAGACTGCTGTCCTTGCCACCTCAGATAGAGGTCTTGACCTAAACAGCCTCGACTTTGAGGTGCCGGGATGGCTGCGCGCTTTGCTTTCCGGTGCTGAGGATCCCGGCGATGGGCTGCGGCCCTACACGGCTGAAGAAGCCGATCTGCTGCGCCGTGCCTTTGAGTTTTCCTATTGTTTGCATCAGGGCCAAAAACGCAAATCAGGGGATCCCTACATTGCCCATCCAGTAGCCGTGGCTACGCTCCTGCGAGAGCTGGGGGGAGATGCGGTGACGGTGGCAGCGGGCCTTTTGCACGATGTTGTCGAAGATACAGAGGTCACCCTAGAGGCGCTGGAAGCCGAATTCGGCTCAGAAGTTCGTCTACTGGTAGAGGGAGTTACCAAACTTTCTAAGTTCAATTTCTCCAGCAAAACCGAGCAGCAGGCCGAAAATTTCCGCCGCATGTTTGTGGCCATGGCCAAAGACATTCGAGTCATCGTGGTCAAGCTGGCGGATCGCTTACACAACATGCGCACGCTGCAGTACCTCTCCCCCAGCAAGCAAAGGCAAATTGCGGCCGAAACGATGGAAATTTTTGCCCCTCTGGCCAACCGGCTGGGGATCTGGCATTTCAAGTGGGAGCTGGAAGACTTGGCTTTTAAGTATTTGGATTACGAAGCCTACCGAAAGATCCAGGAATTGGTCAACGCCAAGCGCGCCGAGCGAGAGGCGGAGATCCAAGCTTTTATCGAAGAGCTGCGTCAAAACCTCATCCAAGCGGGGCTGGAACATTTTGAGATCAGCGGGCGGCCCAAACATCTGTACAGCATCTACCGCAAGATGCAGCAGCAGCGCAAAGAATTTCACGAGATTTACGATCTCTCGGCAGTGCGGGTAATCGTGCAGACCAACAGCGAGTGCTATCGGGTGCTGGCGGTCGTTCACAACTGCTTCCGCCCTATCCCTGGGCGCTTCAAAGACTACATTGGCTTGCCCAAGGCCAATCGCTACCAATCTTTGCATACGGCGGTGATCGGCCCGCAGGGAAGACCGGTGGAGGTGCAGATCCGCACCGAAGAGATGCACCGCGTGGCCGAGTACGGGATCGCCGCCCACTGGAAGTACAAGGAGGCTGGCAGCACCACCGTTAGGCCGGACGAGGAGCGCTTTACCTGGCTGCGGCAGCTACTGGAGTGGCAAAACGACCTCAAAGACGACAAAGAGTATCTGGAGACCATTCGCGAGAACTTGTTTGAGAGCGAGGTTTACGTTTTCACGCCCAAAGGGGATTTGCTGGCTTTGCCGCAGGGATCCTGTCCGGTGGACTTCGCCTATCGCATCCACTCCGAAGTTGGGGATCACTGTGCGGGGGCGCGGGTCAACAACAAGATCGTGCCTTTGGATACCCGCCTGCGCAATGGGGATATTGTGCAGATCATCACGCACAAAAATGCCCATCCCAGCTTGGACTGGATCAATTTCGTTGCCACCAGCTCGGCCCGCAATCGCATTCGCCAATGGTTTAAGCGCTCGAATCGCGAGCAAAACATCGCCCGGGGTCGGCATTTGCTGGAGCGGGAGCTGGGCAAAACGGGCTTTGATGCCCTGCTCAAATCCGAGCGGATGCAAAAGGTGGCCGAGAAGCTCAACTACGCCAGCGTAGAGGATTTGTTGGCGGCTCTCGGCTATGGCGAGACAACCCCCACGCTGGTGCTCCATCGGCTACAGGAGGTCAGCAAACCGGCAGTCTCTCCCCCCACAGAGGCAGGAGCGATCGAGGGATCCAAGCTGTTGTTGCCGCGGCCTGGGGTGGCTTCTGGCTCCCGCAAATCCCAGTCCCCCATTTTGGGGGTGGAGGGCCTGAAACACCAGTTGGCCAAGTGTTGTAACCCGCTGCCCGGGGATCCGATCTTGGGCGTGGTCACCCGCTTCAAAGGCATTAGCATCCATCATCGGGACTGCCCGCGGGTGGCCCAGGTTTCGGGAGAACGCTTGGTGCCGGTGCGCTGGAATGAAGAGCAACTGCAGCAAAATGCTCAGATTTACCCGGTAGAACTGCATCTGGAAGTCATCGACCGCGTCGGGGTGTTGCGGGATATCCTGTCCCGCCTGTCGGATCAGAGCATCAATGTTCGCAACGCCAAGGTGCAAACTTTTGCCAACCGCACTGCCCTGATCGATCTCTGTATCGATGTGCGCGACAAAAAGCAACTGACCCAAATTCAGAATCAACTGCGCCAGCTTTCTGACGTGCTCGTGCTGCGCTCCCGCCATTACCAGAATGGATCCCGTTGACCTACACCTGACCCTCCGCTGCTACGGGTTCTTGACGCCATCCCCTCGCAACTGGATCCCCTGCTCTGGGTCAGGTGTTGTCCCGTCCCGATCCCTACCGCCTTTAGTCTTGGCTGTCCTGCCAAGAGTACCTGCAAGCTCACCGGCAGCCAAGCAGAGCCGATCAAGCCAAAAGACAAGATCCAGGCTCTCTTCGCCAGCCTGTGGAAAAGCTGTGGAAATCCAGCGAAGCCTGCCCAAGCTCCGGTGGAGTCCCCAGCCATATTTAGGGGGAGGACTCACTACATTAGGGGATCTCACGCTGATCGTGTGTTAAGTTTTATGAATTTGTCAGGAAATAGCAACATTTGCATCCCTTCAGCCTGTGGAAAACCTGTGGAAAAACCCCAAAAACCTGTGGAAAACCTGTGGAAAAACCCCCCAAGTTATTAACAGGTATAAATACCCTGTGGAAAAACGGCCAAGTTATCCACAGTTTTTCCACAGGTGGGGAATAAGCTCAAAGGCTGATGGCGCAAGGGTTTGGCGATCACTTTCCACAGTTTCCACAGCCCCTACTACTACTAGATCAAAAAATTAAATTAGATAGGGATCGTGGTTTCTAGCTTGATCCCGCGCGCGCGAGAAAATTTTTTTTTGCAAAACTCGTCTTGGCAAGGCAGGATCCGATCGGGGCAGTCGGTGTAGGATGTGCCTGTGCAGCCCTCAAGTGCTCCCCATGGTGCAAGCTCAACGTCCTGTGGATCGAGAACTGGAAACCGAGTCGTTCGCGCTGGCCCGGCGCAGCGGCAAGGCTGGCGGCCCCTATGGTGGGGAGAGCCGCTTTGATGAGGCTGCCGACCTGTCCCAACATGGCTTCAGCTTTACCTGTGAGCAAGCCGATCTCAGCCACCACCTCGCTTCCGTTGGACGAGCGGTTGCCAGCCGCCCTGCCCTGCCGGTTTTGGCCAATGTCTTGGTGGAGGCGAGCGGGGAAACTCAACGGGTTGCCCTGACCGCCTTTGACTTGAACTTGTGTATTCGCAGCGAGTTCGAGGCGCAGGTGAAGGGATCCGGTCGCATCACTCTGCCTGCCAAGTTGCTCGGCGATATCGTCAGCCGTCTGCCCAGCGGCCCGATGAGTCTTAGGGTGAGCAACCAAGCCCAGGAGGGTGCCCCTGTGATTCTCACGTCGGCAGCCGGCCAGTACCAAGTGCGGGGCATGTCGGCTGAAGAATACCCCACCTTGCCGGAGATACCGCTTCGTGCCGCTGCTGCGGATGGCGATCCGGCGGGGCAGGAAGGCGCAGCAGCTCAGGGGCTGGAGCTGCCCATCGAGAGCCTGTTGCAAGGGATCGGCCAAACCCTCTTTGCGGCCTCTGGGGATGAGACCAAGCAGGTGCTTACGGGGGTTCATGTCAAGCTCTTGGCGGGGGATCCCCCTTGCTTAGAGTTTGCGGCCACCGACGGGCATCGTCTGGCCATGGTGCAGGTGGAGGCAGACGGGATCCCGGTGGTGGCCAACCTGGGGTTGGATTTCACCATCCCTGCTCGTACTTTGCGAGAGTTGGAGCGCATCCTCGCCGCACAGACTGCGACATCGACGGTGGAATTGCGGTTTGACCGATCCCAGGTGCAATTTGTTCTGCCCCCTGGCGCCCAGTGCCAACAGCGGATCACCAGCCGCCTGTTGGAAGGCCAATATCCCGACTACAATCGCCTGATCCCGCGGCAGTTTGAGCGGCATGTGACCCTGGAGCGTCGGCCTTTGATCGAGTCCTTGGAGCGGGTGGGGGTGCTGGCTGCCCAGCGGAACGACATCATCAAGTTCAGCCTTTCTGAGGCAACCCAAACCCTACGCATCAGCACCGAGGCGCCCGATGTGGGCAGTGGCGAGGAATCTCTGCCGGTACAGATGTCCGGCCCTGACCTGGAGCTGGCTTTTAATGTGCGCTACCTGCTGGACGCCCTTAAGGTGTTTCAGACCCAGCAGGTGAGCCTGGAGCTGAACGGCGCCACCCAGCCGGCCATCTGGAAGCCGATTGGAGCGACGCGCCTCTGCTATTTGGTCATGCCGGTTCAACTGCGGGCTACCTAGCCCACCCAAGCCCGACCCAAGTCGAAGATTGGCCCCAGCGGCTAAACCAGGTAGATGCCGACACAGCTCAAACAAAGCGGTGGGTAAACTCTTGGATCAAGTCCACCCGCCCTTTGCGCAAAACGGCCGGATCCAGGCGCTCGGTCGTGTTGCAGGTCATCAACACCACCAGCCTCTGCCTGCAGTCGAGATAATCGGGATCGAGCACGCTTTGGTGAAGGGTGCCATCCAGCAGGCTGAGGATGCGTTCGGTTTTGGTGCTCTGCTGGGCCACCTCGCTGGCTCGGTCTTGGGCGAGGTTATCGGCTTCGTTGATGATCAAGCAGACCCGCTCCAGGTAGGGGGGCGCGATGAACTCCTGTACGGCTTCGTGATCCAAGATAAACACCACATAGCCCAGGGGCACCAGCAGCTCGTGGGCCACCGCTTGCGTCCAGGCCGTTTTACCCGTACCTGGGATCCCGTGCACCAAGACCGCCAATCGCTCCTGCTGTAGAATCTGCTGTTGAACTTGATCGGTAAAGGCCTGAATTTCAGCGGGAAAAGAACTGATTGGATAGGGGCTGTAGACTTGCCCGATCCGGCTTTGGTAGCCGCTCACCATCACCGCCAGATTGTAAGTAACCTTGCGAATTAAGGGCCTGAGATCCACGCCCAGCAGGGTGTAGCGGCGACGGTTGTGATAGGCGGTCTGAACTTGCAGCCAAATCTGGTGCTCTGGCCAGAAGGCATAGGTGGTGCCCGGGCTGCTGATTTCCTCCCAACTGCTGAAACGCTCGACCGGATAGTAGAAGTAGCGCTCCATATAGAATTGCACGATCTGCGCCGGTCGCCCCAGATGCGCCAAAACTCTGAGAACGGTCATTTCCTGCAGGCGCCTTAGAACGTAATCGATGGGAATTTGATCCCGGCTCACCTGCTGCCGAATCGGCGTCTCCGTGGAGAGCTGATCTTGAAATACTGTATAGTCGGGGCCGGGCAGAGGTGGGGTGATGCTATTCCAAAACTCTTCGATCTCGTAACGGGTATTCTCTGAAAATAAGTTGAGAAAGTTGGCCAGCGGGCTGTACTCTCTACGTCCTACCGCATTGGCAACATCGCTGCACACATCCAAAAATTTCTCGGCCAACGCCCAGGGATCCTGCATCGCCAGTTGCCAGAAATACTCGGCATCGAAATGGCGGTACAGGGGCTTCCACCCAGATTGCAGTAGGTTGTAGCTGTTGGCCTGCCGGTAGCCGGGGTAATAGTCTTCGTAATCGTTATCCATGCAGGGTTAGGGTCTGAGAAGAGGGAAACCAATAGGAGGTGCTAGGGCGTGGACGCCTGACGCTCTTCAGCCCAGCACTGGGATCCCAAGAAAGAGGGTAAGACGTGTATGCCGGCTTGCGTCCCCGGCCCGGAGACAACAGCCCCACCGTTTTCCGGTGCCGGCTCAGGCCCAAGGGTAGGGATCCCCAGATCCTGTTGGAAAAGGATATCCAAATTAGGTAGAGAGGGCTTCCAAATCGTTGCTGCAGGCTGCAGAGGTGGGATGGGCTCGGAGAGCAGCTTGGGCGTTGCGGCGCAGCCGGTGGGCCTTGAGGCGGCGCAGGGCAGAGGCGGGGAAGCGGCGGTCGAACTCCTCGTCGCCGAGCCGCGCCAGTTCTTGGAGATCGGGGGCAACGTTCCAAGGGTAAGGCTGAAAATCCGGGATCCGGCTGGGGCGGGCAAAGCGCTGGTTCCAAGGGCAGACCTCTTGGCAGATGTCGCAGCCGGCCACCCAATTGTGCAGGTTCTGGGCAATTTCGGCAGGGATCCGCTCAGCATGGCTCTCTAAGGTGTGGTAGGCAATGCAGCGGCGGGAATCCACCACCCCTGGGCTGACGATGGCCTGGGTGGGGCAGGCTGCCAGACAGCGGCTGCAGGTGCCGCAGTGGGCGGTGTGGGGACGGTCGGGGATCAGGGGGAGAGTGGTCAGGATCACCCCCAGGAATACCCAGGAGCCGTATTCGCGGGTGAGCAAGAGGCCGTTTTTGCCGATCCAGCCCAAGCCCGCCCGCATGGCCCAGGGCTTTTCCGCCACCGGGCCGGTATCCACATAGAATCGGCCTCGATAATCCGGGAACTGAGCTTGCATCCAGAGGTGGAGCTGCTTCAGCCGCCGCCCCAGCACGCGGTGGTAGTCCCGCCCCCAGGCATAGCGGGATATCTTGCCTTTGGCTGGATCCCGACTGTGGCAGATGGGGGTGTAGTAGTTGAGGGCCACACAGACCAGAGATTGCACCCCCGGCAGCACCCGCTCTGGATCCATTCGCCGGGGATCGGCCATCCAGGCCATGTCGGCGGCCATGCCCGCCGCCAGCCAGGCCCGCAAGCCCGCCAAGTCAGGGGGATCCGCCGCACTGGCGATGCCGACCTTGTCAAAGCCCAGCGCCAGCGCCTGCTGCTTCACCTGTTCGGTAGCTCTGGCCCAGTCGGCTGTTGCTCCCACGGTCGGCCCCGGCAACTCTAGGGCTATTCTGGCAGACCCATCACCTGGCGGTAGCGGGCCTCCAGTTGTGCTGCCTGCTGCGAGCGACGGAAGGGATCCCAGTGGCTGTGCTCGAACAGCTCCTGCCGCAACTGGGCCACGTCCACCGTCGTTACCTCGCCGTTGGCCACCACCCGTTTCCCTCTAACCCAGACGCTGTGCACCGCCTGGGTGGGCCGGCCCAGCACCAGCAGCCCGATGGGATCGGTACGGGGCAACAGCGACAGTTGGGTGAGATCGTAAAGCACCAGATCCGCCTGCTTGCCCACCTCCAGGGATCCCAGCTTCTCTCCCAGCCCTAGGCCAATGGCCCCACCGCGGGAGGCCATCTCGACGCTCTCCCGGGGCGAGATCCAGTGGCGGTAGTCGGGATCCGTGATGTTGTGCAGGATGGTGCCGATTTTAATGGCCTCCAAGAGATCCTGGGAGTCATTGCTGGCGGATCCATCGCAGCCAAAGGCCACATTCACCCCCGCCCGCCGGTACTTGAGGATGGGGGCGATGCCGCTGCCCAGGCGCAGGTTGCTCAAGGGGTTGTGGACAACCGTAGAGCCGGTGCGGGCCAAGATCTCGATATCGGCATCGGTAAGCCAGACGCAGTGGGCCAGCGAGGTTCTCCGGTCTAGGTAGCCCAAGCGCTCCAGGTGCTCGACTGCGCTGCAGCCGTATTTTTCCTGGGCCAACCTCTGCTGGGCGCGGGTTTCCAGCAGGTGGGCATGGCGGGGGAGGTCATACTTCTGGCTCAACTCCGCGCAGCCCTCAAACAGCTTGTCAGAACAGAGCTGGATGCCGGTGGGGGCCACCATCAGGGTGATGCCCTCTTCCGGGCGGTGGTACTTCTCAACCGCCTCTTCCACCAGGGCCAGCACCTCTGAGGTGCTCAGGGGATAGGCTGCCGCCCCGCCAGCGAAGGATGAACCGCCGGGCAGGCAGGTGGAGAGGGCCTGATCCTGAAGCAGGGGACCGATGAAGGCGCGGATCCCGACTTCTCGGTAGGCCCGCACCGCCGCCTCGAGGGTGGCCAGCTCCTGGCCGGGGATGAGGATGAGATGATCCACTACCGTCGTGCCGCCGCTGAGCAGGGTCTCTACTGCCGTCGCCAGGGCGCTGAGATAGATCTTTTCCGGATCCGGCGGCGCGTACTCGTGCAGTTGTGCCAGCCACAGCTCCAGCGGGTAGGGCGGGATGATCCCTCTTTGCCACAGCTCGGAAGAGTGGGTGTGGGCATTGACAAAGCCCGGCAGCAAGAGTTGGTTGCCGGCCTCCAGTTCTAGGCTGTCTGTGCCCGTTGCGGGTAGCCCTTTATCGATAGCAGCAATCCGTTCCCCCTCGATGCGCACATCTGTGGTTTCGTAGCCTGTGCCGGTGGGGATCAACGCATTGCGTAGGATACAGCTCATGCCCAAGATCCAAAATGACCGCCTGTCACCCTAGCGTGTTGTAGTTGGCCGTGCCAAGGCAAAAAATAGGGAAACTCCATCCAGAAAGCCTCAACCTGCTCAGCCGGCTTGCCATGGTGGGAGAAGCAGAGTGGCACTGCTGCCGCCCACTGGGGTGAATTCAGGGATCCCTCGGCAATAGAGCTATTTTTTCTTCTTGCTGGAGCCTTTTTTGGCTGGCTTGCTCTCGGCAGCCGGTTCAGGAACAACCACCTCAGCAGTAGGCTCGGCAGCAGCTTGGTCAGCGACAGGTTCTGCCCCTTGCGCTGGCTCTGCCGGCTTGAGACCGGCCTGAGCAGCCACTTCAGCGGCAAAATCCGCTTCCTGTTTCTCGATCCCTTCTCCCAAGACAAAGCGCACGAAGCGCCGCACCCGGATGTTTTCCCCTAGCTTGGCAATGTGCTGCTTCACCAGTTCCTCTACGGTAATCGAGGAATCTTTAATAAAGGGCTGATCCAGCAGAGACAACTCCTTCAGGCGCTTCTCGATGCGGCCCTGCACGATCTTCTCGCGTATGTTCTCCGGCTTGTTGGCCAGATCCTCTTTGCCCATTTCGATGGCTTTTTCCCGCTCCACCACCTCGGCAGGGATCTGGTCAACGCTGACGTACTCTACGTTTTGGCAGGCGGCAATTTGCTTGGCGATGTCTTGCACCAGTTTCTTAAAATCTTCGTTGCGGGCCACAAAATCCGTCTCGCAGTTCACCTCCACGAGCACACCAATCCGATTGCCGAAGTGGATGTAGCTATCGACTACTCCCTCTGCCGCGACGCGACCGGCCTTTTTGGCTGCCCCCGCCAACCCTTTCTGTCGCAGCCAGGTGATGGCTTTGTCCATGTCGCCCCCCGACTCTTCCAGGGCTTTTTTGCAGTCCATCATGCCTGCGCCCGTCTTTTCGCGCAGCTCTTTGACCAGCTTGGCGTCAACTTTGGCATCAATACTCATGAGGGTTCCTCGAATGAAAGAACGAGAAGGACGTGGCCGAATGGGAGTGAGAACGAGTAAGCTTGGGCAAAATTGTAAGCCTAGATTCAAGAATACGAGCTTCTGGAGAGAAGACGGGCAGGGAAACGCCCAGAGCGCATGGGATCCCTGCCCCTGCTCTAGTCTTCGTCAGTTTCTCCTTCTTCGTCCTCTGCATCCTCCAGAGTGTCGTCGTCCAGATCCATAGCCCCTTCGTACTCGTACTCATCCTCTTCGACAGTGTCGAGCTGCCCATGCCGCCCTTCGTAGATGGCGTCGGCCAGCTTGCCTACAATCAGCTTAATCGCTCGAATGGCATCGTCGTTAGAGGGGATAAAGATGTCGCTGAGGTCGGGGTCACAGTTGGTGTCCAGCAGAGAGATGATGGGAATGTTAAGCTTGATACACTCCTGAATGGCGTTGGCTTCTCGCCGCTGATCGACAATGATCACCGCATCGGGGAGCTTGCGCATGGTTTTAATGCCGCCCAAGTACTTTTCCAGCCTGGCCAACTCTCGCCGCAGACGGCTGGCCTCTTGTTTGGGCAGGCGATCCAAAAGACCACTGCTTTCCATCTCCTCAATTTCTTTGAGGCGGTCAATGCGGGTTTTGATGGTGGCCCAGTTGGTGAGCATACCCCCCAGCCAGCGCTGGTTGACGTAGTAGCTGCCACAGCGACGAGCTTCTTGAGCGACGATCCCAGCAGCTTGCCGTTTGGTGCCGACGAACAGGAAGCGCCAACCCCTGTCGGCAGCATCCCGCACATACTCGTAGGCTTCGTTCAGATAACGGGCCGTCTGCACCAAATCGATAATGTGGATGCCGTTCCGTTCGGTAAAGATGTAGGGCCGCATCTTCGGGTTCCAACGGCTGGCCTTGTGCCCAAAGTGAACCCCCGCCTCCAACAGTTGAGGCAAACTGACTACGCTCATGAGTTTTTCATCTCCTACGGGTTAGCCTCCGCCCGAACGGATCCCAGCTACGGCCTTCCTGACGGTTCCTGCACATTCACTCCCAGAGCGCTCTGCCCCAATTGGCGAGGAACTCCGGTGCTGTTGCAGCAAACCGCAAAAAGGCTGTAAGGACACCCGGTGGTTCAGGCGTGTGTTTTTTAGCAGCCTAACCAAGCTAGCATGGTTTCCGCAGGATCCCACAGCTTGGGGTTAACTCTGGCCGCGATCCAATGCTAGACTAACTAGACGCTTCCTGAACTTCCACCTGTTCAGTGCGTCGGGGCGTAGCGCAGCTTGGTAGCGCACCACTTTGGGGTAGTGGGGGTCGTGGGTTCAAATCCCGCCGCTCCGATCAGCTGTTGTCGTTCCAGCGGCCCAGACAGTCAGGATCCCTGGACACGTTGGCTCTGAGATAGCCGCTTCACCTCGGCTCCAGAGAGCAGGCGATGGGCTTCTTGCAACAAGGCCGGGATCCGGTCGCGGTGGGGGCTGTGGATGAGACAGGGCCGTAGGGCTTCCGCATCCACTTGGTCTGCCCGTTGGCCGGGGAGCCAACTGCCGGCATTGCCCAACAGGTTGTAACGGCTTTTGGCATAGTCCACCAAGTCATAGGCCAAGGCCAAATTGCGCAACAGCAGAATAAATGGGATATTCACCTGTCCAGGGGTTTGGTCGTAGCGAGGCAGGCCCTGGTGCCAAGTTTTGGCGTAGTGTTCTCCCACCTGCTCGATCAAAGCTTGCTCTAGGCGGGCCAGGATCGGTGGCAACAGCTCATCAGCCCGATCCAACAGCTCCACCGCCCGCAGGTGCTCATCAAAATCGCTGGGTCGAGCTGCTCCAATGCTGAGGGTGTGAACCTGGGGATGGGACAGGCAGAACAGGTCGTTGAAGACCATTGGGCTGAGAGGTTGGCACAACTGCACCAGCTTGGCGGGCGGATCGTAAAGCTTGCCCCCTTTGTCTGAGGGGCTGATGATGAATACCCCCATGTCTTGCCGGGCGGCAGCCTCAATGGCTGGCCAGTTGGTCTGGTTGACAAAATACCAGTGCAGGTTGACGTAATCAAAGCCCCCCGACTGGATGGCTTCCACGATCAACTCCGTCGGCCCATGGGTGGAGAAGCCGACGAAACGCACCCGCCCCTGTCGCACCAGACGCTGACACACCTCCAGGCACCCTCCTGGACGCAGGCTGTGCTCCAAATCTTCCCAGGTGTTCAATCCGTGGATGGCCAGCAGATCCACATGGTCGAGGTTCAGGTAGCTCATCGATTGTTCGAACTTGGCCAGGAACTGCTTCGGATCGGCGCTGGGGCCAATTTTTGTTTGCACGATCAGATCTTGCCGGGGGAAAAGCGGCAAAATGCGGCCCAACTGCATCTCAGAGGTGCCGTAGCCGCGGGCAGTTTCGATGTGGTTGATGCCCACTTCCAGGGCCCGGCGGATCGTCGCTTCCAGGTTCTGCTGGCTTGCTGCTGGGATCCCTGACCAAGGAGTGTCTTGCCAACTGTGCTGATAACGCATGCCGCCACAGCTCAGTACAGGCATAGACAGCTCGGTACGCCCAAATCTGCGATACTGCATGATTTTTCCCTTCGACTGGCCCCATTTTAGTAACCTTCAACGACCGGGCAGGACGGGCGCCGGAACTGGTGGAAGACCCGCCAACTCTCTCAGGCGAAGAGGTGCTACCTTCGCCCTCTAGGGGAGGGAAGAGCGACGGAACGAACCGTTTCATTGCCATTTGAAACGACTGTAGTTCAAATCAAAGGCACGCCATCCATCAACGGCCTGCTCCTGCTGGCGAGATGGGCCTTTCGCGCAATTCTGGCCAAACTGGGCCTCTTGCAAAAGCTGCAAGTAGAAAGTCCGTCGTTCCCAATCCAGATCTCGGAGCCCGCAGCCCGGCTCTCGATCGTGCAGGCAATCGCGAAACTGACAGGTGCCCAAGCGATCCCTGACTTCTGGAAAGCACCGTATCAGTTGCAAAGGATGAACCGGCGGGATCCCTTCGCCGGCATTGAATCCGGGCGAATCGGCGATCCAACCGCCTTCTGGCAAGGGAAACAGCTCCACATGGCGGGTGGTGTGCCGGCCCTGACGCAAGCGCCTGGAGACGGCCTGAGTAGCCAGCCGAACGTCTGGCAACAGCCGATTGAGCAGACTGGATTTGCCCACTCCGGAAGGGCCTACTACCACCGAGATCTGATCTCGACAACACCGTTGCAACTGGGGGATCCCAGCTTGGGTGTGGGCGCTCACCAGCAAAGGCTCATATCCCCACCTCTGCAGGCGATCCACCCAAGTTGCCGCCACCCCCGGATCCACGCGGTCGCATTTGTTCAACACCACTTGAACCCGCAGTTGGCTGGCCTCAGCCTGCACCAGCAGACGGCTGAGGGCGTTGGGCTCGGGATCCGGCTCGGCCAGGGCCACCACCACCAGAACTTGGGTCACATTGGCAATAGCCGGTCGAGGGAGTTGAGTGCGCCGCGGCCAGATCGCCTCGATCACCCCTCGCTCCGGCCAGAGAGAGTCGGCAGCCGGCGGCAAGCCCACCTCTACCCAGTCTCCCACCATCACCGATTGCCCCATTTTTTTGAGCTTGGCCCGAGCTGTGCAGAGGAGCTCCGCCGGCATGGGCTTTTGGGCCGGGAACTGAGCTGGGATCTCGGGAAAAAGGGCGGCCAAGGCCGGATCGATGCGCACACGGTAAAAGTTGGCCTGCGCCGCTCGCACCCAGCCGGTATAGGTGGATCCCTGCTCCCCCTCTTGAGCAGCCTGTCCCGATCCCTTCCGGCTCAGGTGGCTCATGTCAAGTCCCCGCGGCGCACCCAGAGGATGTGATGCCCCTCAGGCGTAGCTTGTTGCCCCTCGATCCGATGCCCGGCCATCGCCAGGCTGTTGGGCACCTGCTCCAGGGGTTCTCCTGCATCCAGCCACAGCTCCAACAGCTCTCCAGGGGCCATGCGTTCCAGCCGCAGCTTCGCCCGTACGTAGTTGAGGGGGCAAGGGATCCCGCGCTGGTCAAGGACGAGCTTGACCTCTTGCAATGAAACAGCCTCTGGCGTCATTCTTCCTCACGCTCCCGGTTGCCGGGCATCTGGGCCAGCCCGCGCAACAACCCGCCCAAGAAACCATCCCGCTTGTTGATGCGTTCTCCGTGCAGCTCAGCCAAGCGCAGCAGCAATTCCCGCTCTTCTGAGCTGATGCGGGTGGGAATTTCCACCACCAGGGTGATTTTGTGGTCGCCCCGCGACATTGGGTTGCCGATGCGAGGCACCCCCTTACCTTCCAGGGTCAGCACCGTGCCCGGCTGGGATCCGGCGGGAATGGTCAGCTCCACCTCTTCCTCCAAGCCGGCCTTTGAGTCCACGGTGGGCACCGAGACTTTGGCCCCCAAAATGGCCTGCAGATAGCTCACCCGCACCTCCGAGAGGATGGTCAGGCCATCGCGCTGAAAGTCCGGATCCGGCTCCACAAACAGGTAGACGTAGAGATCTCCGGGCGGGCCACCGCGCCGACCGGCATCGCCTTCTCCGGAAACCCGCAAGCGGGTGCCACTGTCCACGCCGGCGGGGATGTTGATGCGCAGTTTCTTCGTGGTTTGGGCCAGGCCCTCGCCATTGCAGTTGTAGCAGGGCTCCTCCAACACCTGACCACTGCCACCACAGGTGGGACAAACCGAGACTTGGGTAAAGTTGCCAAACGGGGTGCGGGTGGCCCGCCGCACCTGACCAGCGCCACCACAGGTGGGACAGATTTTGACCTCCGTGCCGGGCTTGGCGCCACTGCCCCCGCAGACATTGCAGACTTCTAGGTGGCTGATGCGAATTTGCTTTTCGCCCCCGAAGATGGCCTCAAGAAACTCCAATTTCAGGTCAAAGCGCAGATCATCCCCCCGTACCGGCCCATTGCGGCTGCGGCCATAGCCGGCTCCCACCCCCGCAAAGTTGGTGAAAAAGCTCTCGAAAATATCGGCAAAGCCACCCATCCCCGCAAAATCCTGGAATCCGCTCGCTGCCGCGGCGGCCCCTCCCAAGCCCGCCTCTCCAAAGCGGTCGTAGCGGGCTTTCAGCTCGCTGTCGGAGAGCACCTCATAGGCACGGTTGATCTCCTTGAAGCGCTCCTCCGCACCTGGCTCTTTGTTGACATCCGGGTGGTACTTGCGAGCCAATCGTCGATAGGCGCGCTTGATCTCCTCTTTGGAGCTGTCGCGGCTAACCCCCAAGATTTCGTAGTAGTCACGAGCCATAGAAGCGCTTCAGAAAAAATTAAA
Organism: Synechococcus sp. H55.7; assembly: GCF_047462395.1. Classification (NCBI taxonomy): domain Bacteria; kingdom Bacillati; phylum Cyanobacteriota; class Cyanophyceae; order Synechococcales; family Synechococcaceae; genus Synechococcus; species Synechococcus sp. H55.7. Next base: position 79,369 of record NZ_JANSJD010000001.1, on the reverse strand, counting down.
GATGCAAAGATCAAACATGCTTGAGACACAACTTGTCGGGCAACACAACCAAAGCAAGCCTACAAGCCACCGAGGCCAAAGAAGAGCTGTCTCCGAGAATCCCTAGCGAGCTCCGTAGATCTCGCCACCCATCTCCAGAAGAACAGCCCGCAGCTCTTCCATTGCGTTCCGTAAAGTTGCTAAGTCTACGTTATCATTTGCCAGCAATGCCCTCAATGTGCCCGCCACCTGAGCCCCCCGCTGGATTCGAGCTTCGCTGAGGCGATTGCCGTGCTCCTGCAGGGTTTTGTCGTAGTTGTAGAGCAGGCTGTCCGACTGGTTACGGGCTTCCACCAACTGCCGCCGGCGTTGATCTTCTTCGGCATAGGCTTCCGCTTCTCGGCGCATCCGCTCGATCTCGCTGCTGCTCAAGCCGCCGTTGTTGGTGATCTTGACGCTTTGCTCGATTCCCGTCCCCTTTTCACGAGCTGAGACTTTCAAGATCCCGTTGGCATCGATGTCAAACGAGACTTCGATCTGGGGCACCCCACGGGGAGCCGGCGGGATCCCGGTCAGTTGAAAGCGGCCCAAGGTCTTGTTGTCTTTGGCCATGGCCCGCTCCCCCTGCAGGACGTGAATCTCCACCACGCTCTGGCCATCGGTGGCGGTGGAGAAAATTTGGGTTTTGCTGGTGGGGACGGTGGTGTTGCGCTCGATGATGCGGGTGAAGACGCCCCCCAGCGTTTCCACCCCAATCGAGAGGGGGATCACATCCAGCAGCAGCAGATCTTTCACCTCTCCTCCCATCACCCCTGCCTGGATGGCGGCGCCAAGGGCCACTGCCTCGTCCGGGTTGACGGAGCGATCCGGGTTTTTTTTGAAGATCTGCCGAATCTTCTCCTGAACGGCGGGAATGCGAGTAGAGCCACCCACCAGGAGCACACGGTCGATATCCTCAGGGGAGAGGCCAGCATCCCGCAGCGCCTGTTCTGTAGGCTCGACAGTAGCTTCCACCAGATCCCGCACCAACTCCTCGAACTTGGCGCGGGTCAGCTCCACTTCCAGGTGTTTGGGCCCGGAGTCGTCGGCGGTGATAAAGGGCAGGTTGATGAGCGTAACCTGGGTGCTGGACAGCTCAATTTTGGCCTTCTCGGCCGCCTCCCGCATCCGCTGCAAGGCCATACGATCCCGCGAGAGGTCGATCCCTTCCGTCTCCAAAAACTGGCGGGTGAGCCAATCGACAATTCTTTGGTCGAAGTCATCCCCCCCCAGGTGGTTGTTGCCGGCGGTGGCTTGCACCTCGAACACGCCGCTGCCCAGTTGCAGCACCGAGACGTCGAAGGTGCCACCGCCCAAGTCGAAAACCAAGATGCGCAGATCTTGATCTTGTTTGTCCAGCCCGTAGGCCAGGGCGGCTGCCGTCGGCTCGTTAATGATGCGCAGCACCTCCAGCCCGGCAATGGTGCCGGCATCTTTGGTGGCCTGCCGTTGGGCATCGGTAAAGTAGGCAGGAACGGTGATCACGGCCTGGGTCACCGGCTCCCCCAGATAGGCTTCCGCATCGGCCTTCAGCTTCTGCAGGATCATGGCCGAGATCTCCTGGGGAGTGTAGGCGCGGTCTTGCACCGCCACTTCCACCATGTTGTCTCGGCCAGGGATCACTTTGTAGGGAACCCGCTTCCGCTCTTCTTCGGTCTCGGCAAAGGTGCGGCCAATGAAGCGTTTGATGCTGAAGATGGTGTTTTCCGCGTTGGTAACCGCCTGGCGCTTGGCCAGTTGGCCCACCAAGCGGGCGTTGTTTTTGGCAAAGCCGACGATGCTGGGGGTGGTACGCCCTCCCTCGGCGTTGGTGATCACAACGGGCTGGCCGCCTTCCAAAACCGCCACACAACTGTTGGTGGTTCCCAGGTCAATCCCGATGACTTTACCCATAGCCCCCTCTTCCGGTGCCCCAAGTTTTAACCCAAGGACGCAGTTCCACGGATCTTAAAAGCATTCTGCCCAGGATCCCGCAGAAACCTTCAGGCAGTGCTTCTGCATCCGTAGCTTTACTGTAGCCTTTCTGAAGACAGATAGGCTCTACTTGTCAAGGTTCAAGCGAGCAGTTTTGCTAAGAGTTTGCAGCACTTTGGGAAGAGGCAGAGGTATCTTCGGGGCCGGCCCCCTCGCTTTGGGGAGAGGGTGCAGGGTTTGGGCTGCCTGCCGAGACGGCTACCATGGCATGACGGATCACCAAATCCCCCAGCTTATAACCTGGCTGATATTCGACGGCTACCACATCTTCGGGATAGTCGGTGCTGGGTTGACGGGCGATGGCTTCATGTAGGTTGGGGTCGAAGGGATGGCCCACCGACTTCATGCGGGAGACCCCCATCTTTTTGAGAGATTCCACCAGCAGGCGGTAGACGCTCTGGTAGCTGTTGTGCAACTCCCGCTCGCGGTCGGTTTCCAGTTTCAACTGGTGCTGGGCCCGCTCGAAGCTGTCCACAACAGGCAAGATCTCCAGCACAAATTTCTGCCGTTCTTTTTGGCTGAACTCCTCTTTTTCCCGCTGGGTACGCCGCCGGTAGTTTTCAAAATCGGCGTAGAGGCGCAGGTAGGCGTCTTCTTTTTCTTTGAGCTGCTGGCGGACGACTTCCAATTCGTGCTGGAGCTGCTTCAGGGCTTCACCGGGATCTGGAGATGGCTCGGTGCCGGCTTCTGCGGAGGAGGCACCGGCTTCTGCTTCGCTGTCTTCCAAAATCAGCTTCTCCAGTTCTGCCTCCACGTCGATCTCTTCTTCCTGCAGCTCAGGATAGGTATCTTCTGGGGCCATCGGTTGCTTCTCTTCAGCAGTCATGGGTTATGTCGACAAGCGTGAGCAATAAGCAGTAACGTCGGGTGCCCACAGTTTGGCAGTCTCAAAACCATCGCCGCCATTAGCCAAACTGGGCTCTGTGCTGATCGTATTCTACCGACTCCTCTACCAGCCAGTTAAGGTTCCTGTTGTTCTAGCCTACCAGCAAGCTGTCCTGAGGCTGGCCCAAACACTGGGGAAAGTAGATCTCGGCCAAGTTGGGAATGAGGTGCCAGTTGTGGCTGTAGATGGGCTGGATGGGGGAATGGGTGTGAATGTGGCGGGCGAGAAAGTCGCGGATACTGTCGGCGGAGATCCAGAGGGTTTGGGCTTCTTGGAACATGCTGTAGCCCCCCCCACCGCCGGCGCGGTAGTGGTTGATGGCCAGGCGAAAGGTCTGATCCGGCTGCACCGGTTGGCCGCGAAATTGTAAGGTCACCAAGCGCTCGCCTACAGGGCGGGTGAGATCGAAGCAGTAGTCGATGCCGTGGTAAAGGTCGAAAGTGTAGCCTCGTGCTTCGGGGGCCACGACGGCAGCAGGATCGGGGGGAAGATGATCGGGATCCAATTGGCGAAAATACCCAGCCGTCTGCTCAAGAGCGCGTCGCAAGATGTCGCCGGTGATCTCCAAGATGCAGAGGGTGTTGTCGTAAACGGTGAGGCTGTAGGCGTCTTGCAAAAAGATGGGGCCCGCTGCCAGGCCGGCACTGCTGCAGATGTTGACCAGGGAGAGCTCCGCCGAGAGGCTGGCCTCCCGTACCGCCTGCAATTGGGCCTGATGCAGGAGCTCTGCTAGGGGATTGGCCCCCAACCGGGCTGCCAGCCCACCGCGGTAGGCACAACGGGCGTGGCCAATGGGCTGGCGGATGTAGCGCAAGGTGGCCTGATGATAGGGCTCTGTCAGGGCCAGGAGTTCGGGATCAGGATGGATCCCTTCTGCAGCCAGCAACTGGGCGGTTTTCCCGACAACTTGCCAGCGTCCTCCGTGGCGCTCCAGCTCCAAAGACACGTGGGAAAGGTGGCTGCCCCAGTAGCCGGGCTGCACCACCAGGGCCTTGGCCCCCCCCAGGCCGGCGATGGTCTGATGGGTATGGCCGGAGAGGATGACGTCAATGCCCTCCAGCTCTGCCAGGGCCAGCAGCTCGTTTTCCCCCCTCAGGCTTTTGTTGCTGGTCCAGCCGGAGCGATCCGGGTTGTGCCAGTGCTCTGGGGTGCGCAAAGGGGGCAATTGGCTGGGGCCGCTGTGCAGAATCAGCACCAACACGTCCACCTGGGGCCGCAGCAGCGACAGGTAGTGCTGGGCAGTTTCCAGCAGGGGGGCAAAGCGCAGCCCCGCGATGTAGTCGGGCCGCTCCCAGGTGTCGATGCGGGGGGTGGTCAGCCCCAGCAGGCCGACACGGATCCCGGCCACTTCTCGGATTAGATAAGGCCGAAACAGGGGATCCCCATTTTGGCGGAGGATGTTAGCGCACAGGGTGGGACAGCGGAGATCGCTCACAAAATCCTGCAGGACCTGGGGCCCAAAGTTAAAGTCGTGGTTGCCCGGCGTGAAGGCGTCGTAGCCGAGGGCGTTGAGGGTATGGGCCATGGGGTGAGGGGAGACCCGCTCCACCTGAGCATAGTAGGTGCCCAAGGGGGATCCTTGAATGGTGTCGCCGCTGTCGATGAGCAACACCGGATCCGCGCTGGCTGCTCGCACGCGCTTGATCAGAGTGGCCAGCTTGGCCAGGCCGTGCTCTGCGGGGCTCCCGGTAAAGTAGTTCCAGGGATGCAGGTTGGCGTGGAGATCGGAAGTGTGGAGAATTGTTAACCGCATTCTAATATCATAACCGAAGCGAAAACTCCCATCCAAGCTCCCGTTTTCTGGGGAAGGGGGCTGTCACCTCAGCAAAAACAGCACCTGCACACAGCCCACCAAAAAACCCAGCAGCCCCCCCAAGTTGACGATGGCCTGCAGTTCTTGGCGCACAATTTGTTGGATGGCCTGCTCCAGGTCGGCGGGGGAGGTGGCGTTCACTTTGTCGGCAATCACCTGATCCAAGTTCAACACCGGGATCACCTGCATCATCAGGGATTCCAGATCCCGCTCCAGGTAGCGCTCCAGGATCAAAGCCAGGTCGGCGCTGATCTGATCGATGGAGGTGATCAACGCCTTGGAGTTGCGCAGGCGACCCAACACCAGGCTGGCCACTTTTTCCCAATCGATGCTCTCCCCCAGCCCCTTGATAACCTCTGGCCCTTGGCTGCGCAGGTAATCTTGGATCCCATCGCGGAGGGCACGACGCAACTGACGTACGGCGGAAACCGGCAGGTTTTGCAGGGAGAGGTTCTGCAGGATCTCGGTCAGGCGGCGGGGGGCGTTGATGTCTTTGAGCAGATCTTCCAAGATGGCTTCTGCCCCTTCCGGCTCCTCCAGGCAATAGGTGCGCAGGCGCAGTAGGGCGTTTTTGAGGCCAAACAAGTTGGCCACCACCCAGTAGGAGCCGGTGGCCCGCTCGCGAAATTCTTCATCCAGAGATTCGATGTTGCGATCGGTGAGAAAGTCCACTAGGTTCTGCCGCAACACCTTGGGAGGCAGCGCCTGCTTCAGGATCCACTCCGAGAGCTGCCGGGCTTGCTCAGCGTTGAGGCGCAGCTCCAGCAGCACCTGGTCGAACAGTTGGTTAATCGGCCCCTCCAAAAAGGTCTCCTGGCGGGCAAGCACCTTCACCAGGCGGGGCAACGACTCGTTAAACAGATCGGCCAAGATGCGCGCCAGCACCTGCGCCGTTTGCTGCTGTTGCTCGGGGTTTTGCAGCCGATCCAGCGCCACCCCCAGCAGCCAGCGGATCCCTGCCTGCATGCGCTCGGTTTGCAGCAGCTTGCGGGCCAAGTTGTGCAGCTCCTCTGGCGTGAGCAGGGATCCCATGATGGTCTTGGCAATCTGCTTGGCCAGGCGGGGCTGGTTCTGCGGGATCAAGCCGGGGGTGAAGGGGATGCGCCAGCCGAAAACCCGGTAGGGGCGATAGGGCCGGAAGAGCATCTTGATGGCGATGTCGTTGGTGAAATAGCCGATCACCAGCCCAGCTAAGGGGGGCACGAAGTAGGTCCAAAGGGCCATGGAGCAAACTTGGGGGGGGATCTTCTCTACTCTACCGACCCGCCCCTGCTGGCTTCTTGTCAAGGCTATTGGATGATCAGGCTCTCGCTCAGTTCCAGCTCCACCAGCGTATTGGGCTGCAGCGTCACCACCCGGTCGATGTTGGTACTCCCTGCAGCAGCACCCGCCAGGCCGCCGGCCAAGATGGGCAAAAAGCCCCATCCCCCCGTGAGCACTCCCAAGGCCAATCCGCCCGCCGCCCCATAGCCCGCCCCACGGGCGACGGTAGTGCCCACGTCGGCGTTGCGATCCAATCCGACCGGGAGGGGTGCAGACTGGCCTCTAATGAGATAGGTGGAAGAGCCGATGGTGAGGCGGTTGGCCACAAAGCGGCTGCCGACGACCCGCTCTTGGGGATCGGCGCTCTCCGACTCCCGACCAGAAAACTTGAGTTCTCGGTAGATCGGCTCAAGAGTGCCCCACACCACGCTCCCCGCCGGGATCACCACCTGGCCAAAGCGATCCAGCACCGGCTCCGAAACTTCTAGGTTGCCGTTAATGGCCTGGTAGGGCTGGAAGGTGATGGGGCGGTAGACCGTGAGGAGAATACGGGTGCCGGCGGGCAGCTCGCCCCGCGCGGCCCCGGCCAGATTCCCCCCTGGACTGAGGTCGGGCCGCCGTTGGTAGGAGTAGGCCTCACCTGGCGGAGCCTGTCCACCTGGGGCCGCTTGAACGGGCACCACCGGGATTGGGGCCGGGCTCGGATCCCCCGGTGGTGGGATGGGATCCCCGGTGAGCGGCATTTGCGGCACCTGAGGCACCGGCGGCAGGGCTTGCGGAGCCGTGGAGCCGGGCGGGTTGCTGAGCAGAGGCAGGGTGGGGACGGGATTCGGCTGAGGAGCTTGAGGAGTGAACTCGAACTGCTGGGCAACAACTGCAGCCGCCGCCGCAGCCCACCCCACCCCACTCACCAGCCACCCAAAGCCAACCCTTTGCCACGACGGCAAAAACGGCTGCAACGCTGAGCTCATGGATCCCGTCCAGTCACAACTGGCAGTAGCTTAACATCCTGACCAGCTCGTGCCCACTAGATTTAGTAGAGGTTAAGGGGGCGGCGGCCCTTAAAACACTATTGAGACCTGTTGAAGGCCTGGACTGGGTTTTCCCTAGGGGCTAGGGGAAGGAGAGGGGGAAGGCTCCCCGCCAGCCTGTGGACTCGGCGTGGGTGTGGGTTCTGGAGTAGGGGTAGGTGTTGGAGTCAGCGTGGGCGTGGGCGTGGGTTCTGGAGTAGGGGTAGGTGTGGGTGTCGGGGTTGGCGTGGGTGTCGGGGTCGGCGTGGGTGTGGGTGTTGGAGTGGGTGTGGGCTGGGCGGCCCGCACCTGGAAAGACCACTGCTGGATGGCAGTGTTGCCGCTAGTATCGGCAATTTGGACGGCAATCAAGGTCGGTCGATCGGTGGGCAGCGGCTCGGCGGGGGTATAGGCGAAGCCGGTGCGGCTGAGCTGGGCTTGGGCAGTGACATCTACATTGTTCACCAGCAGGGTAAAGCTATTGAGGTCGATCCCCTGCTCATCTTGAAAGCGGGCGGAGATGGCGGGGCGCGGGTTGTCGGTCACCGCTCCGTTGGGCGGGGCCAGGTCGCTGATGGTGGGGAAGGTGGTGTCGGTCACCTGCCCAATGCTGATGGTTTTGTCCGGCAATTGCACCAGGGTCACCAGCCCATTTCGCTCCAGACGGGCGAACACCGGCGCTTCCGAGGCCCGGTCTTGGCTGCGGAAGGTGTAGCTGCCCTCGTATTGGCCAGGGCGGGTTTCCTGCAACGGCAGGTTGTAGGCGATACCGGGGATGGAAAAAGACCCCTGCGCCCCCGGGGATCCCAGCAAATACACCGTCAGGGTGTCCCCCGGATTGACGGATCCCAGCTCCTCGCGGGCCAAGAAAGTTCTCACTTCCGGCGCGGCGGGCAGCGTTTCCACCAGCGGCTCCACAGGGATATCCGGCGTAGCCAGGGGCTCAGGGGTGGGGGTAACCTGGGCGAGGAGCTCGGTGCGGATCCCTGGCCTGGGGATGGCAGCCCCCACCGGCGGGTCTAGGCTGGGCACCCGGCCCACCTTGGCCAGCGCTTGGTAGGTAAGAGCCGCCACTTCCCCCCGCGTGGCCACCGCCTGGGCATTCAAGCGGGTGGGATCAGGGTAGAGCACCAACAGCCCTTCTTGAACCGCTGTCGCGATGGGGGCGCGGGCAAAGTTGGGAACCAAATTGGCATCGCTGAACCCGGCCAGGATGGCATCAATTTGGCTTGGATCCCCGAGGAGCCTGCCGTTGGTGGCAGCGCGGGTCAGGACAGTAATGGCCTGGGCGCGGGTGAGGACATCGTTGGGACGGAACGTGCCGTCGGGAAAGCCGGAAACATACCCTGCTGCTGCCGCCGCGCCAATAGAGGGAGCTGCCCAACTGGGAATGGGATCGGCAAAGGAGCGTACGGGAACGTTGGTATCCAGCCCAAAAGCTTTGGTAACGATAACGGCAAACTGGGCGCGGGTAATCGACTCATTGGGGCGAAAGGTGCCGTCTGGGAAGCCGCCGATGATCTGCCGCTCGTTCAAGCCGGCGATGTACTGGGCGCCCCAGTAGGTGCTGATGTCAGAAAGTTGCGCCCAAGCGGGATCCCCCATCCAAACCAAGCTGCTGCAGCCTACCACCAGAGCTACCGTCTTCCAACCCTGCCAAAGGAAAAGGTTGCGCATTGTTTGTTCACACCTCACGATCTGCTAGGAGAGCCCCTGGGAGGTTTGTGAGTTCAAGAGGGGCCAGCTCGGACCTAGTTATCCAAGCCATAGCCCCAGACGAGGAAAGTTCTCAAAAAGTTCTCCTTGGCGGGCTGTTTTGTCGCCTGCTCAGGGTGCAGGATTGGGGTAGCGCTGGTGCACCGCTTCGATCTCCGCCAAGATCTCAGGCGACAGCTCCAGGCAACTGAGGTTTTCCTTGAGCTGGGCCAGGTTGGTGGCTCCGATGATGGTGCTGGTGACAAACCAGCGGCTGCGCACAAAGGCCAAAGCCAACTGGGCAGGGGTCAGGCCGTGCTGGCGGGCAATGCGTACGTAGGCGGCCACGGCCTCTTCCACATTGGGCTTGCGGTAGCGCTGGCCAAAGCCCTCAAACAGTGCCAAACGGGATCCCGGCGGCTTGGCGCCCCCCAGGTATTTGCCCGTCAGCAGCCCAAAGGCCAGGGGGCTGTAGGCCAGCAACCCCACCTGCTCGTGGTGGCAAACCTCCGCCAGGCCCATCTCAAACGTGCGGTTGAGGAGGCTATAGGCGTTTTGAATCGAGACCACCTTGGGCAGGCCCAACTGCTCGGCCAGGTGGCAGAACTCGCAGACTCCCCAGGGGGTTTCGTTGCTCAAGCCGATGTAGCGCACCAGGCCCTCCTGCACCAGTTCCGCCAAGCCCTGCAGTTGCTCGGCAATGGGAACCGTGGGCCGCTCCTGGCTGGGATCGTAGGCCACCCCCCCAAACAGGGGCACATAGCGATCCGGCCAGTGGATTTGGTAGAGGTCGATGTAGTCGGTCTTCAGGCGTTTGAGGCTGCCGGCCACCGCCTGTTTGAGGTTGTCGCGGCTAATCGAGAGAGACCCGCCGCGGATCCAGTGCCAGGGCCGACCCGGGCCGGTGATCTTGGTGGCGATGATGAGGCGCTCCCGCGGCTGGTGTTGTAGCCACTCGCCGATGTAGCGTTCTGTGGCTCCCTGGGTTTCCGCCCGCGCCGGCACCGGGTACATCTCGGCGGTGTCGATGAAGTTGATCCCGTGCTCCACCGCGTAATCGAGCTGTTCCCAAGCCTCGGCCAAGGTATTCTGCTGTCCAAAGGTCATGCTGCCCAGACAGATTTCCGAGACCTGCAAAGGGCTGTGGCCAAGCTGGCGGTAGCGCATGGGAACTCCCGATCTCCTAACCCGAGACAGCACACCAGTCCCCATTGTGCCCAACACCTGCCAGCCTATGGGATCCCTGCCCCTACTCTTGCTGCAGCATAGGCATGTACTCGCGGTAGATCTGGTTTAGGATTTCCAGGCCAATGCGGGTGCGACTGTCGGGGGGACGGGCCTCGACGGCTGCCTTTACTTGCAAGATGGTGCCCACTGGGTAAGGAGAACGCAGCTCCTCCCGCTTGCCCAAAAACACATCCGTGAAGTAGTCGATCAGCCGCTTGACCTCTCCCATGTCCTTGCGGGAAATGTCCATATCCAAAACGGTGGTCAATTTGGCCCGCATCGCCTGGAAGCTTTGCTGACTGGCGTTGAGGGCCACCCGCTTGGCCAGGCTATCCACCACAATTTGGCCGATCTTCTCTACATTTTGAGTTACAATCTCGCAGTGGCGGGCGGCAAAGCGCAGTTGCACTTCATGCAAAAATTGTTCGCGCTCTAGGATTTGGATGCCCTGCTGCTCCAGATCCACTCCGTAGCTTTGCAACTGCTTGTACTGGTTTAAAACCCACTGGTTGTAGAACGAATCGGCCAAAACCCGCCAATAGCCGATGATTGTTGCCTCGGCAAAGGGGATGCTAAGCAAATAGATCTCGCTGGTGATCCAGTGCAAATGCTGGGTTAGCTTGTCCCGCTCTTTCTCGTCCAAGTAGGAGGTGCGCGGCACCCAAACTGCTCCATACTCGCTTTTCACCTCTCCGGGTAGGGATCCGAAGATGGTGTCAAAAAACTGATGAATGCTGAAAAGAAGAAACTTTCCCGGATCCTGCAGGCGGTTGAGCAGCTCTTGTTTTTTCTCTTCTTGATATTGGGTTACCAACTGCTGCGCCTCGGCGGCCTGGCCGCGCGCCGCCTCCGCATCTTGCCGCAGCTTTTCGATCTCTTCTGCGCTCGGCACCTCGGTAGCAGCAGGTTCCCATTCTCCACTGAAATAGCCGCCCCCCGGCCCCGCGCCACCGATGCCCACCAAGGGAGCGTCGCTGTCGTTATCCAGGGTTAAGAGGCGAGAAAGAGCCTGCAAGCGAGCCCGCCGATCGCCAGAGCACAGGGATCCCACCTCCACCGGATCCCGACTTTCCCACCCCTCTAGCCCACCGATGCGGTAGAGCGTGTAAAAATACTTGCTGAGCAGCAAGGCGAGGAGATGTCGGTTTTTGACGTCGTTGTACTCCAGGTAGGCCCGCAGACACAGTTGGAAAGCGATGTTGGGCAGGCTGCGACACACCTCCTTGATCTGGGAGTACACCCTTTGCAGATGCGGTCGAAAGCGACGCGGGATCGCCTCGGGCCGCAGGCCGCGCAGCAGGAACTCCGGCTGGCGCAGATCTTGAGGAGTAAAGTAAAAGCTTTCTTGCCAGAGCAGCTCGTCCAGGTCGCGGGCAAAAATTGGTTTCAAGTGGTCGATGATCTGCACCACAACCGACTCGGTGAAGGCCGGTATAACCTTCTCGATGTGAAGCTGATCGTAAACCGAGCGCAGCCGCTCGCTGCGGAAGTCTTCGATCGAGATCAGCCCCTTCATGGTTCCAATCCGACCGTCGCTCAGCAGGAACTTATAGACAACTTCGGCAGTGGCGCCTGGGGAGAGAACGGGAGTTCCGGTCAAGTCAGGGCAAATTTGCAGGGGGCGTAGCAAGCGGCTGGTTTCACTGATGCTGAAGCAACTCCAAGCTGCCGGGTTGAGCACCACCGACGATAGGCCGGCCAGCAATTGCTTCTCATCCAACTCCTCCAGCCGGATTTCTCCCCCGGGAGCTTGGCGGGGTGCCGTGGGTGAAGCCGCCTGCGAATCCCGAACGGACGGCGGAGATAAGGATAGAGGAGACGCGCTCATGCAGCAAAGGCCGTTTAACCTCAAAGTTCACTCTAGACCGGCAAAGGATGGATAAGATGTGATCCGTATCTCTGTGTCCAATGGAAGTCTCTAAAGCAAAATCTGCCCAAAAACCCCCCCGCTGTTATCTATTCCCACCAGTATCTTGAAACGGTCAGCTTTTGGGTAGCGTGCAACCACGGTTTTAGGGATCCACTAAGGGATACGCAACTTTAGCTCTGGTGGATGAGGTTGCTGAGGCTTTTCCCCTAACTGCCCTCCAAACCGGCTTTTCTGCCGCAACCCCTGGGCTAGGATAAAGGGTCTGCCTACCAGTACGGGCTAGAGTTGCATTTTGATTCGGGTTGATTCGGGATTGAGGTGCAGTGGTCATGACAGCCATTTTGATTGTGGACGACGATCCCACAATTCGGCTGGTGTTGAAGCGATCCCTGGAGCGGCAGGGCTACACCGTCGAGATGGCCAGCGGTGGCTTGGAAGGGCTGGAGAAAGCTCATCTCCTAACCCCGGGGCTGATTATCTGTGACTGGATGATGCCGGATATGGATGGGCTGGAAGTCTGCCGGCGCATCAAGGCGGATCCCAAGTTTTCCACGACGTTTTTTATTTTGCTCACTGCGCGCACAGAAGTCGAAGACCGTATTCAGGGCCTGGATGCCGGGGCAGACGAGTTCCTCAGCAAGCCCATCGACCCCAACGAGCTGCGGGCGCGCGTGCGGGCTGGGCTGCGCTTGCATCAGCTCAGCTACGACTTGCAACAGCAAACCGCCAGGTTGCGGGCAGAACTGGCCGAGGCGGCCAGCTATGTGCGTTCTCTTTTGCCCAAGCCGGCCTCTTTCCCCGATCACCGAATAGCCATCGAGTGGTGCTTTTTGCCTTCGCAGGAGTTGGGGGGGGATTCATTTAACTACCACTGGCTAGACGAGGATCATCTGGCCATCTACCTGCTAGATGTGTCGGGGCATGGGGTGGGATCCGCTCTACTGTCGGTATCGGTGATGAACCAGTTGCGCTCTCAGGGCTTACCCGACACCGACCCGCGACAGCCGGATGCGGTCTTGCGCGCCCTCAACCACTCTTTCCAGATGGGATCCCACCACGACATGTACTTCACCCTTTGGTATGGGGTCTATCAGCCGCGATCCCGTCTGCTCTCTTTTGCCAGTGCTGGCCATCCGCCTGCTCTGCTCATCCAGGCTCAGGAGTTGCGCCTGCTGAAGACCGCCAACGTGCCCATCGGGGTTTTGCCCGACCAGAATTTTCAAAGGGATCAAGTGCAGATCCCTGAGAACAGCCACCTCTACCTGTTCAGCGACGGAGTTTACGAAGTCATGAACCCGCAGAGAGAAATCTGGGGGCTAGACAATCTGATGGCTCTGCTGAGCAAGAGCGCCGACGGCAGCCTGGATCAGGTGATCCAGCACGCCCAATCTTTCCAGGGGCAAACAGATTTTGAAGATGATTTCTCCTTGCTTCGTGTCAGCTTTCGCTAAACCCCCACGCCGGAAAGCACCACCATCACCACCACCGCTGCAAAGATGATCAAAGCATAAAACTGCGCCTTGCCGTTCTCCAGGTATTTCATCACTTCGCCGCCGACCATTGCCACCAGGCCCGTCAAGTTGACCACCCCATCCACAATGCGGCTGTCCACCTCCAGCGCCTCCCGCGCCACAAAGCGGGTGCCCCGCACAAAGACCCGCTCGTAGAGGTCATCAATGTACCACTTGTTGAGGGAGAAGTAGTACAGGGGTTGCAGGCTTTGGGGGAAGGTGCCGGGATCGATGCGCTTCTGCCAGTAGATCAAGCCGGCCAAGGTGATGCCGATCAGCCCAATGCCCACCGAGCTGCCCGCCATGATCAGAAACTCCCGCCAGTCAAAGTGACCCGCCAGCACCCCTTGCCACTCGGCTGCCACCTGGGCCCAGAGGGAAACGGCCTCTGTAGCCGATTCGCCAGGCGCATGGATGAACGCCTCGAAGAAGTTGGCAAAGGGAGTGCCCACCAAGCCGATCAGCACCGAAGGAACCGCCAGCGCCACCAACGGCATCGTCATCGACAGGGGAGACTCATGCGGCTCGGCGGCGTGGCCATGCCCATCGTGCCCGTCTTCCACAGCTTCGGGATGGCTGCTGGGCTGGGGCCTTTCGTAAAGGTTCATGGCTCCGGGGCCGTAGGCCGCCTCTTTCCCGGCAAACGCATAGGCAAAAGCCGGCACCGGTCGGCCCTGGCTGACGGCCACCTCCTGCCGCAGCTTCAGGTTGGTGCCGCGAAACTCCCCTTCAAAAGTAAGAAAGTAGATGCGGAACATGTAGAAGGCGGTGATCCCCGCGGTGAGGAAGCCCACACCCCAGAGAGCTGGGTTGTGTTCAAACACCGCGGCCAAGATCTCGTCCTTGGACCAGAAGCCGGCAAAGGGCGGGATCCCACAGATGGCCAGCGTGCCAATCAAAAAAGTAATGGCCGTAACCGGCATGTATTTGCGCAGCCCTCCCATCAGGCGCATATCCTGAGCTAAGGCGGGGTCATGGCCAACCACGGCTTCCATGCCATGGATGACCGAGCCGGATCCCAAAAAGAGCAGCGCCTTAAAGTAAGCATGGGTTGTCAGGTGAAACAGGCCGGCCCCATAGGCACCGCACCCCATGGCCATGACCATATAGCCCAGTTGGGAGATGGTGGAGTAGGCCAAGCCCTTTTTGATGTCGTTTTGGGTGATGGCGATGCTGGCCCCCAAAAAAGCCGTACCTGCCCCTGTCCAGGCGATGAGATCCATGACTGCTGGGATCCCTTCCAGCAGCGGGAACATACGCGCCAACAGGAAGACCCCGGCAGCCACCATCGTGGCCGCGTGGATGAGGGCGGAAATGGGCGTGGGACCTTCCATGGCATCCGGCAGCCACACGTGCAGCGGGAACTGGGCCGACTTGGCCACTGGCCCCAAGAACACCAACACCGCAAACAGGGCAACCAAGCTGCTGCTCACCGCGCCGTTGGCCACCATCTGCTCCACATTGCGGGCCAGTTCCTCAAACCCAAAAGTGCCGGAAATCCAGTAGAAGCCCAAAATGCCCAGCAACAGGCCAAAGTCCCCCACACGGTTGACCACAAACGCCTTCTGGGCTGCTTCCGCCGCCGCCTGCCGCTCGTACCAAAAGCCGATCAGCAGGTAGGAGCACATCCCCACCAGCTCCCAGAAGATGTAGATCTGCACCAGGTTGGGGCTGACCACCAGGCCCAGCATCGAGGAGGTGAACAGGCTCAGGTAGGCGTAGAAACGCACATAGCCGGGGTCGTGGGCCATGTAGCCATCGGAGTAGATCTGCACCAGAAAGGCCACCGTGGTTACCACCACCAGCATCATGGCACTCAGGTGATCCACCACAAACCCCATGTCCACCAAGAAAGATCCCGCCTGAGCCCAGGTGATGGTTTTGAGAACGGTCTCATGGCCCTGCACTTGGCTGACCAAAAGGGCAAAGGCGTGAACCATCGCCGTTCCCGTCGCGAACACGCTCAAGAAGGCGGCCAGAGAGCGGTTGGATCTTGTCCAGGCATTGAACACCAAAATGCCCAAGCCGAGTAAAAAAGCCGCCACCAACGGATAAACGGGGATCAACCAGGCGTATGCGTAGATGAATTCCATGGGAAATGGTGCTGAATGCGTCCTCTTGCGGTAGTCAACCCTCCCTGCTGGCCGGTGAAAATCTATCTCCAGGGATCAGGGGTCTGGGCCGGCAGGTGCTCTGGGGCTTCTGACATTGTAAATCTTTGCAACACGATCAGCGCCCCCCTGCAACCACTCAATCCATGAGAGCAGAGATTTTTCTGTCTGAGCAACCGGGATCCCCGCAGGACAATCGGGAGATATTCTAAAGACTCTCCCCGAGCCTCGATCCGCAAGGCCTACGGCCCGCTGACGCGATCAGCCGAGGCCGTCGCCGCGAAGATGACAGGGATCGCTTGCAAGCGCTACAACAAAAGCCTAGGGGCCGTAAACGATCTGGAGAAAACCCATGAGCCTGAACTTGGTGACCTTGGTGGGGCGAGCCGGCATGGATCCGGAGGTGCGCTACTTCGAGTCGGGCAAGGTGGTGTGTACCTTTAGCTTGGCGGTCAACCGCTTCCGCAAAGGCGAAGACAAGCCCGATTGGTTCAACTTGGAGCTGTGGGGGCGCACGGCTGAGGTGGCCGGAGAATACGTGCGCAAGGGCAGCCTCATCGGGGTAACGGGCAGCCTCAAGTTCGATCGCTGGAAAGACAAATCCACGGGTGAGGAGCGCCAGCGGCCTGTCATCGCTGTAGATCGTCTCGAGTTGCTGGGATCCCGTCAAGATCGCGAGCCTGACCTGGCTGCAGAGGAGCGGTTCTAAATCTGCCCCAGCCGACGTTGGCACTCCCGCACCACCTCGGCCAAATCCTGACTACACCAGGGGTAGCTCAAGAGTGGTCGTCGGACTACCCACAGCGGGATCCCCAGGGTTTTGGCCACGGCCTGTTTAACGACCAGCCCACCCGCTTCTCCCGAGTCCTTGCTGATGACTCCCTGAAGATCTAGCCTCTGCCAAAGCCGCAGCTCCTGCTCAAAGCTGAGGGGCAGGCGCATCCCAATCACCCGCTCAGCAGGGATCCCGGCTTGCACCGCTTGGGGAACCGACTGCGGCAGTACCCGCGCGTACAACTGGCAGCGATCCTGCCAGGGTACAAACAAGGGCAACGCCTTCACCCCCACCGTCAAGAGCAGCCGCCGCCCCGCCAGCACGGCCTCGGTGAGCACCCCCTGCCAGTCCGGCACCACCTGCACCCAGGGATCCAACGCCACCGGGGGGCGCTCGTAGCGCAGGTAGGGGATCCCCAGTTGGGCCGACACCTGCATAGCCAATTGTGAGATCTCCTGGGCAAAGGGATGGGAGGCATCCACTACCACGCGGATCTGGCGCTCCTGCAGGAACTGTTCCAAAGAGGGCAGCGAAAATCGCGTCACCACCACCTGGCCGGGCAGATCCCGATACAGGCTTCTGCCGCCCTCGCTGGTGACGCTGGCTATCCAAGGGATCCCCTGGCGGCTGAGGGCCTTGGCCAAGCTGCGGCTCTCGCTGGTGCCCCCGATCAAGACCACTTCCGCCAGATCACCGACTGAGCTCATGGTGTGTTGCCAAACTTTGGCACCCGTAGATACGATCAAGATCACCGGCTGGAGGCAGTTGCTCATGATCGAGATGCATGTGGCTGGGATCGCGGTCGATGCCGTTAACCAGAACCCCATCGTCATCCTGCGCGATAGCAGTGAGCGGCGTGCCCTGCCCATTTGGGTGGGGAAAGCAGAGGCCAATGCCATTTTGCAGGCGCTGGACGACCAAAAGCCACTGCGCCCCATGACCCATGATCTAATCCTCAACTCCTGGAAGACGTGGGGGATCCGGCTGGAGCGAGTTATCATTCACGCCCTGCTGGACAACACCTTCTACGCGGTGCTCGTCACCTTCTGCGGCGATAAAAAGCAAGAGATCGACTGCCGCCCCAGCGATGCCATTGCCCTTGCCCTGCGAGCCCACGTTCCCATCTGGACGGTGGAAGAGGTGATCGCGGAAGCCTCGATCCCGATGAACCAGGATGCCGACGAAGCGGAGCGGGAAGCCTTTCGCAAGTTTGTGGAAAACGTGACGCCCAAAGACTTTATTCGCAGCCGCCCCTTCACCGACCACCCCACGGAAGCAGACAGTTGAAGTTGCTGCCCTGCTGAGCTATCCGCTGCTAGAGGATTCGAGTGATTGACCAGTCTCTGCCCCCTGTGGCCGTCTAAGGCTCTGCTCATTTTCTCGATAAGTGTCCCATCCTGAGTTAATCAGGAGGCGGGGATCGCGCCCGGCTGCCGGAGGGTGAGCCCCTCAGTACCTACCCTGAGCTCCCGGTCTTGCCGGCATTTCAGCCTACAATCAAGCTAGAGTAGCCCTCTCAGCTTAACCAAGCTATGATGCAAACCCTAGATCGGCCCAGCGCCCCCCCTCAGCAGCCCTACCCAGAACCGGTCTATCCTCGTCGCCCCACCCGCACCGTGGCCGTAGCCGACGTGTTGATCGGCAGCCAGCACCCGGTGGTGGTGCAGTCGATGATTAACGAAGACACCCTCGACATCGAGGCGGCGGTGGCGGCCATCCGTCGTCTGCACGAGGCGGGCTCGGAAATTGTGCGCGTCACCGTTCCCAGCATGGCCCACGCCAAGGCGATGGAGGCGATTCGGGACAAGCTGATCCAAACCTACAGGCCGGTGCCCCTGGTGGCCGATGTGCACCACAACGGCATCAAGATCGCCCTGGAAGTGGCCCAATACGTGGATAAGGTACGCATTAACCCAGGGTTGTTTGTCTTTGAAAAACCCCAGCCCGGTCGTACCGAATATACCCAAGCGGAATTTGAGGCCATCCGCAACAAAATCCGGGAAACCTTCACCCCCCTTGTCCAGACCCTCAAAGCCCAGAACAAAGCCCTGCGCATTGGGGTCAACCACGGATCCCTGGCAGAGCGGATGCTCTTCACCTACGGGGATACGCCTGAGGGCATGGTGGAGTCGGCCCTGGAATTTGCCCAAATTTGCGCCGAGCAGGATTTCCACAATGTGGTTCTCTCCTTCAAGGCTTCCCGTCCTCAGGTGATGTTGGCGGCCTACCGGCTGGCGGCCCGCCGCTTCGATGCCTTGGGCCTGAATTATCCCTTTCACTTGGGCGTAACCGAGGCCGGCGATGGAGAATATGGCCGCATCAAGTCGGCCGTCGGGATCGGGACGCTGCTGGCCGAAGGGATCGGCGACACCATTCGGGTGTCTCTCACGGAAGCGCCGGAAAAGGAGATCCCGGTGGCCTACGGCATCTTGCAGGCCCTCAACCTGCGCAAGACCATGGTGGAATATGTGGCCTGTCCTTCCTGTGGCCGTACCCTCTTCAACTTGGAGGAAGTGCTGCAGAAGGTGCGCGCCGCAACTCAGCACCTGGTGGGCCTCGACATTGCCGTCATGGGCTGCATCGTCAATGGGCCAGGAGAAATGGCCGACGCCGATTACGGCTATGTGGGTAAGACGCCAGGGGTGATCTCCCTCTACCGCGGCAAAGAAGAAGTGAAAAAGGTGCCGGAATCCGAGGGCGTCCAAGCGCTGATCGATCTGATCAAAGCCGATGGCCGTTGGGTGGATCCGCCTTCTTCCCCCGGGACCCCAGCCTGAGTTGAAATCACTACGTCCAGAGCAACTGTAGATTTCAACGGCCATTTATAGTCGTTAGATCAAGACACTTTGCCGCCGGCCCGCCCAAGCGCTCCGCGCCGCTAGCGCGACCACCCCCGGCCCCTCTCCCTCAGGGAGAGCCCTCACCCCCGACCCCTCTCCCTGAGGGAGAGGGGAGTTAGAGCGCTGCGTAGCCATAACGACGTAGCGAGCCGTTTCATTGCTATTTGATTCGAAATGACTATAGAAACCGGCTAGCGGCGTTTGCTACGCAGGGCTTTGGCGCGGTTGTTGACCTGCCTCACAAACAGAGGCAGCAGGTGCTCCTGGATGTAGGCAAAGGCCGCTTGTAGACCTTCTTTTTCGTAAAGCAGGCCGATTTCTGCCTCCACCTGTGTGGGATCCCTGAGGGCCGACAAAAATTGATTGGAGGTCAGCCAGGTGAACAGTTCTGCCCGATTCAAATCACAACGGGGAGGGGAAGGCACCTGCCAGTCCTGAGGTGGGCCCAGCAGCCACTGCCGGGCAAACAAGCCTAACACGGCATCCCCCAACCAGGCCTTGTCTCGACGGGATCCCTCGTCCAACTGGGCCACTTGCTGTCTGAGGGTCTGGCCGGTCGGGGAGAAGTGGGATCCTGTCGGCATGGAGATAGAAAGCGAGCAAGGACTGGCAGCGAAGCGCCTCTGCCTCATTCTAAGATAGGGTCTGGCCCCCAGCAGACAGATTGTGGCATTGTGAGGATCCCTGAGCATGTTGTTGGAGCTCACCCCAGAAGAATGCGAATTGGTGATTCCGGTGGTGCCCACACGCCTTCAGTATGCAGCTTACTGGAGCGATGCCCTCAAGAGCACGGGCCGCATCATCACGGCCATCCTGGTGGGTGTGGCGCTGCTGGTGCTTTCTCGTGCCTTTGGCGAGGGATCCTTTCTGGGGGCGCTCTCCTTTTTGGCCGGGTTTCTCGCGTTGCTCTATCCCTTCCTGTGGGGGCCCCTGTACACCATCTCCCGGCGCCAGATAGCCTTTCGCGAGATTCCCTATGGGGGATTGTTTTTTGGGCAGGTGTTGCGCACCCGCCGCTTCGAGGTGGTGGTGGAAGAACGGGAAAAGCTGGACGAAGAGGGTGAGCTCTATATCGAAGAGGTGCGAGAGCGCCAGTTTGAGATGGAGATCGGCGATGAGACCGGAGTCGTCTATCGTGTCCGCGCCAAGGACGATCCCCGCTACCGGCGAATTGTTAAAAAGCAATCGGTGCTGGCGTTGGTGAAAGCCTACTCGCGGGATTTGCAGCGCCGCCCCACCTTGAGCGAGGTCTACGTGGTCAAGCTGGGGGAATGGGTGGGAGATGTCTCTTACCTGGATCGGGAGGCTTTTTTGGAGATGGCAGACGAGTTGTTGGAGCTGCAAGCCCAAGGACGAGCCTGAGCTGCTGGATCCCTGATTTTCTGCTTATCTTAGGTGCGCCGGGTAATTTACTCTAAACTGAGAGCTAAGAGCAAAAAACGACTGCCATGGCCGATCCCCTCACCCCAGAAGTCAGCGAGCGCATCTGCAAGCATATGAACGAAGATCACGCCGATGCAGTGGCGCTCTACGCCAGGGTCTTTGGCCGCCTGGAAGGCGTCACCCAAGCCCGTATGCAGGCCATCGATCCAGAAGGGATGGACTTGCAGGTGCAGGTGGATGGGAGGGCACAAACGCTGCGGATTGGCTTCGACCACCCCCTGCGGGACTCCGAGGACGCCCATCACACCCTAATTGCCATGTTGAAGCAGGCCCGCGCTCAGCTTAAACAAGCGGCAGAGTGACCCCCAGACGGTGAGGCTTAGCTGGCCTGTTGCAGGAGCGGATCCAACTGACCGCGGGCCTCGAGCGCGTAAAGATCGTCGCAGCCGCCAATGTGCTGGTTGTTGATGAAAATTTGCGGCACCGAACGGCGACCATTGGCCCGCTTGGCCATTTCCGCCCGCGCCACCTCGTCTCCATCAATCGCGTATTCGATGTATTGCACGCCTTTGCGCTCCAGCAGTTGCTTGGCCCGGATGCAGAAAGGACAAAAACGCCAGGTGTAAATCTCGACGGCCATAGGAAAACAACAAACACTTTTACAAAGTTTAACATTTCCACAGGGCTGGGATCCCTGGTCTGTCCCACGGTCTAGTTGGCTTCCTTCCAGTTGTGGCCGATTTGGATATCCACCACCAGGGGTATGGAAAGGGGCACCGCTCCTTCCATTTCTGTTTGGATCAGGGGTTGTAGGGCCTGCCATTCCGAGGGATCCACCTCAAACACCAGCTCGTCATGGACTTGCAGGAGCAAGCGGGAGCGAAAGTTCTGCAGCTTTTGCTGCAGGCGTACCATCGCCACTTTGATGATGTCTGAGGCGGATCCCTGGATGGGGGCATTTACAGCCGCCCGCAACTCGGCCAGTTTGCGATGGCCTGTCAGGCGGGACAGGTTGGGGAAATAGCGACGGCGGCCCAAGATCGTTTCTACGTAGCCGTGTTCTTCCACAAAGGCTTCGGTGGAGCGCAAATAGGCGAAAATGCCGGCGTAGCGCTCGTTAAATCGCTGCAAAAATTGCTTGGCCTCGGATAAAGAAACCCCCGCGGTGCGGGCAAAGCGCTGCGCTCCCATGCCGTAGATCACCCCATAGTTGATCGTCTTGGCTAGGCGGCGTTCTTCGCTGGTGATGTCTTGTTTTTCAAAGAGCAAACGAGCTGTAAGAGTATGCACATCTTCTCCTGAGCGAAAGCCCTCCACCAACGTGGGCTCCTGGCTGAGGTGAGCCAAAATGCGCAGCTCAATTTGGGAGTAGTCAGCCGAGGCCAATAGCCACCCCTCTTGGGGAATAAAAGCCTGGCGAATGCGGCGGCTGAACTCGGTGCGAATGGGGATATTCTGTAGGTTGGGGTTTGAGGAGCTGAGCCTGCCGGTGGCGGTGACGGTTTGGTTGAAGTCGGTGTGGACTCTGCCGGTGTCGCTTCTCACCAGGGCAGGCAGAGCATCCACATAGGTCGATTTCAGCTTGGCCAAAGTGCGGTAGCGCAGAATAGTCTCGATGAGGGGATGATCCCCCTCTAGCTTTTCTAAAACAGAGGCGTCGGTGGAATATCCGGTGGCCGTTTTGCGGGTTTTGCGAATATCCAGTTTTAGCTTCTCAAAGAGCAGGGATCCCAGTTGTTTGGGAGAATTGAGGTTGAAGGTCTCGCCGGCTTGGGCATAGGCTTGTTGTTCCAAACTTTGCAATTCTTGTTCCAGCTCTTGGGAGAATTGCCTCAAAAATTCGGTATCAATGCGAATGCCGACCCACTCCATTTCTTCCAAAACTTGGGCCAAGGGCAGCTCCACCTGAATGAAAAGATCCCACAGGCGCGGATCGGTCTGTTGGAGTTTTTCGGTGAGGATGGGCACCAAGCGATAGGCGCAGTAGGCATCGGTTCCGCAGTATTCTGCAACTTGAGGAATTGGAATATCGGCGATGGATTGTGCTTTGCCCAGCAACTTTTCGTAGCTGGTGGTCGGCAAATTCAAGTGGGTGGCTGCCAAATCGGCCAAGTTGTGGCCGGCTTCTGGATCCAAGACATAGCTGGCCAACATGGGATCAAATTGGATCCCTTGCAGGTGGATGCCGTGGGCGCGGAAAATGCTCAGGTCATACTTGCAGTTTTGTAGGCTTTTGGGTCGGTTGGGATCTTCCCAAAGGGGCTGCAGGTTTCGTTTCACCAGCTCCCAATCCAGGTTGGCTCCCTGGCGGTGGCCGATGGGCAGGTAGGCAATGTCCTGCTCTGACCAACAACAGCCGATCCCCACCAATTGGGCATCTCGGGGCTCCAAACTAGTGGTTTCGGTGTCCCAAGCTATGATCCCTGGACAGGCCAGCAGGTCTTGTCGCAAACGCTCCAATTGCTCCGGCGTATCGACGATGCGCACTGTCGGCAGAGAAGGGGCGGGATCCAGGGCAAAATCAAACCAAAGGGCTTCGTCCTTCTCTTGAGCATCTGGGGAATCGGCGGTGGCTGGGATCCCGCCCAAAATGGCTTGAATATTGCGTACTTGGGCGATGAGACTGTGAAACTCCAATCTTTCCAGCAGCGGCAGCAGTTCTTCTTGGTTAAACCCGGTTAATTTCATGCTTTCCCAGTCGGGGGAGAGGGGGACAGCGCAGTTGATCCGGGCCATAAATTGTGAGTGTCGGGCTGCCGGGATCCCTTCTTTGAGGTATTGTTGAACTTTTCCTTTGATCTCATCAAGGTGATTAAAAATCTCCTCCAAACTGCCGTAGCGTTCCAACAGCTCCGCCGCTCGCTTAGGTCCGATCCCTTTGACTCCGGGAATGTTATCGGAAGTGTCGCCGCAGAGGGCCTTGTAGTCCACCACTTGCCAAGGCCAAATGCCCAATTTTTCTTTAACCTGTTCGGGGCCGAATTCGCTGATGCGATCTTTGCTGTTGAGGTGCAAAACCCGGACTCTCCCATCGGCGTCGATCAACTGAAACAGATCTTGATCCCCGCTTAAAATCTGCACCCGGTAATCTGGGGGGGCCATCCTGCTGAGGGTACCCAAAATGTCATCGGCCTCAAAGCCAGGCACCACCAAAATGGGGATGCGCAGCGCCGTCAACACCTGCTTGAGGTTCTCCACGTCTTCGATAAACTCCGGCGGGGTTTCCGGTCGGCCTGATTTGTAGGTTTCGTCGGCCTCGTGGCGAAAAGTGGGCTGCCGGGTATCGAAGGCAACGGCTACGTGGGTGGGCGGGTATTTCTCTAGGACGTCCAGCAGCGATCTCAAAAAGCCAAAGCTGACGCTGGTGGGGATCCCGGTGGAAGTGCGCAACCCCCCCTCACGGCTGTAAGCAAAGGCGTAGAAGGAGCGGTAGGCCAGAGAGTGCCCGTCCACCAGCAGCAGTGTTGGAGTTTGCCAAGCCATCGCCCAGTACCACGAAGGTGAATCCAGCCTATCGGATCTGGGCTGGGCGCAAAAGGGATCCCCCATCCCTCAGGGCCGCCAAGACTCAGCCGGCTGCTGACAGGCCGGGCGCCCGAGAGTTGGGGTGGAATGACAACCAATGACAACTTCTGAACCCGACTGCCGTTTTGCTGGCTCCACTGCTTAGGTTGTTTTCTCAACCCCTGGTGGCGCGGTTTACAATTCCTGCCGGGCTTCTAGGGCACGGGCCAGGGTGACCTCGTCGGCATACTCCAGCTCGGATCCCATGGGTAGGCCGAAGGCCAGGCGGGTCATGCGCAAGGTGGGGGCAATCGGCTTCAGGTAATCCTTGACCACATGCATGGTCACCTCTCCCTCCACGCTGGGGCTGATGGCGAAGATCAGCTCCTGCGGCTTTTCCTGCGCCACCCGGGCCACCAGCTCGCGGATGTGCAGTTGATCCGCCCCGATCCCGTTCATGGGGGAGATCAGGCCCCCCAAAACGTGGTAAAGCCCCTTGAACTCGCGGGTGCGTTCCATGGCGATGAGATCCTTGACATCGGCCACCACGCACCACAGCGAGCGGTCTCGCTGCGGCGAACGGCAGATCTCACAGGGATCTTCCGCCGACCAGTTGAAGCAGATGGAGCAATGCTTGACGGTTTGCTTGGCCTCCAACAGGGCCTGGGCCAGGGCCTCGATCTCGCCGGCAGGCCGGTTGATCAGATGCAGGGCCAGGCGCTGAGCCGTTTTGGAGCCAATGCCGGGCAACCGCTGCAGCTCCTCGATCAGGCGAGCCAAAGGGCGAGTGTACATAGAAAAGAGCGGCTCAGCCCAACCCCAGCCCCGGCAGATTGATGTTTCCGGTCAGCTCCTCCATGCGTTTGCGCATCGTCTCGGCAGACTGGGTGTAGGCGTTCACCATCGCCGTCAAGAGCAAGTCCTCTACCACATCCGCGGATTCTTTGAGAACCTCGGGATCCAAAGACACCTTGAGGGGTTCTTGGTTGCCGTTCACCGTCACTTTCACCAGCCCATTGCCGGCTTCGCCGACGATCTCCATCTCTTCCAGCTCTTTTTGCAGCCTTTGAGCGCCATCCCGCACCTCTTGGGCCTTCTTGAGGGCTTCCTGAATTTTGCCGAAGGGACCAAAGCCTCGGGTCATGGGATCCTCTCCTTAGTTATCCAGACACTGCTGTTCTACTCTACCCGTTTCCTCTTGCCGGTAAAAGCACCCGAAAATGGAGCCAGACCTGCCTTCCTTAGGTTGCCCTTAACTCTGGCGGATTATCCTCACAACAGAACCAGCAGAAGAGAAACCCCAAAGCCCGTCTGCTCGTCGGTGTTCGCCGTTTGGAGGTGCCATGGCTCAACTGTTGCAGGATCCGCAATCGCCCTTAGCCCAGCCCATACCCTTATCCCAGAAGCCCTCTCCCCTGCCCTGGGGGCGCTGGATCCCGGAGCGTTGGTACGTGCATTTGGGCCTGGTGCTGGCCTGTTTGGCGTTGGGGTTTCCGGTGTTGTATGCCCTGATCGTGAGCACCCAAAACAACGCCGAGGTGTTCCGCTACCAATTGACCTTTGGCTCTTCGTTGGCCTTCAACTGGCAGCAGGTGATGGTGGCGCGCCACTTGGGCCACTACATGGTCAACAGCGCCATCGTGGCGACGGCCATCACGGTGGGCAAGACGGTTTTGTCCCTGCTGGCGGGGCTGGCCTTTGTCTACTTTCGCTTTCCGGGCAAGGGGCTGGCCTTTGGCTTTGTGCTCATGACCTTGATGATGCCCACAGAAATCTTGATCATCGCCCTGCTGCGGCTGGTCACCAACTTGGGCTGGGGATCCACCTACTACGCCTTGATCGTGCCCTTTTTGGCCAGCGCCACGGCCACGTTTTTGTTTCGCCAGCATTTTTCCAACATCCCCCGCGAGTTGGCGGAGGCGGCCCAACTGGACGGGGCAAACCCCTTGCAGTTTCTCACCCAAGTGCTGATCCCCCTGAGCTGGAATGCCATCGGGGCGCAGGCGGTGATTCACTTCGTCTACGCTTGGAATATGTACCTGTGGCCCCGCTTGATCGTGCAAGGCCGGGAGCGGCAGGTGGTGCAGGTGGGGCTGCAATCCTTGCTGAACTTGGATAGCTCCGCCTCCTATGGCCCCATGATGCTGGGGGCGATCATCGCCAGCATTCCGCCGCTGGTGGTGTTTATTGCCCTGCAAAAGCCTTTCATGAGCGGCCTAGCCCTCAGCCGCGACAAATAAATCAAATAAGTTAAGTTAGCGAGACCCTCACCCTGCGAGTACTCCCTTCATGCCCAGAGATCTGCGCCGTTTCGTTGCCCTGCTGGAGTCCCGTGGCCAGCTTCGCCGCGTTTCAGCCGAAGTGGATCCCGACTTAGAAATTGCCGAGATCGCCGATCGCCTTTTGGCTTGTGGGGGGCCGGCGCTGCTGTTTGAACGGGTGAAGGGATCCGCGATGCCGCTGCTGATCAACGTTTTGGGCACGCTGGAGCGCATCTGCTGGGCCTTGGGGATGGAGGAGCCGCGGGAGCTGGAGGAGCTGGGGAAAAAATTGGCCTTGCTCTACCAGCCGCGCCCGCCAAAAAGTTTTGCCCAGGCGGTGGAGCTGGGGCAGGCGCTGTTCAGCGTCTTCAAGGCTAGGCCCAGCCGGGATCTGCTCCCCCCCTGTCAGCAGGTGGTGCTGCGGGGAGAGGAGGTGGATCTCACCCAATTGCCCCTGCTGCGGGTCTATCCCGGCGATGCCGGGCGGGTGCTGACGTTGGGCCTGATGGTTACCAAAGACCCGGAAAATGGGATCCCCAATGTGGGGGTGTACCGCCTGCAACTGCAAAGCCGCAACACCATGACGGTGCAATGGCTGTCGGTGCGGGGGGCCACCCGGCATCTGCGCAAGGCGGCGGCCCTGGGGCGGAAGTTGGAAGTGGCAGTGGCCATCGGGGTGGATCCCGCCGTGATCCTGGCAGCGGCCACGCCCCTGCCGGTGGATCTCTCGGAGTGGCTGTTTGCCGGCCTCTACAGCGGCGAAGGGTTACACCTGGCCCGCTGTAAGACGGTGGATCTGGAGGTGCCGGCCCAGGCCGAGATCGTCTTGGAGGGCACCATCACCCCTGGGGAGGTGGCCCCCGACGGCCCCGCCGGGGATCACATCGGCTACTACGGCCCCCGCAACGAGCAGGCTCCTCTCATCCGCTTCCACTGCCTCAGCCACCGCCGCGATCCCCTCTACCTCACCACCTTCAGCGGCAAGCCCCCCAAAGAAAACGACCTGATGGCGCTGGCCCTCAACCGCATCTATACCCCCATCCTCAGGCAGCAGGTGCCGGAGATCGTGGATTTCTTTTTGCCCATGGAGGCCCTGGGCTACAAGGCGGCCATCTTGTCCATCGACAAAGCCTATCCCGGCCAAGCGCGGCGGGCGGCCTTGGCTTTTTGGAGCGCCCTGCCCCAGTTCAGCTACACCAAGTTCGTTATTGTGGTGGATAAAGATATCAACGTGCGGGATCCACGGCAGGTGCTCTGGTGCCTGTGTTCCCGAGTAGACCCGCAGCGGGATGTGTTTATTTTGCCGGACAATCCCTTCGACGCCCTGGACTTTGCCACCGAAAAACGGGGTCTGGGGGGCAAGATGGGGATCGATGCCACCACCAAGATCCCCCCGGAAACCGATGCTCCCTGGCGGGCTCCCCTTGCCCCGGATCCGCAAGTGGCCCGCCTAGTGGATCGCCGTTGGGCCGAATACGGCCTGGCGGATCTGGACTTACAGCCGGCGGATCCCCGTCTGTTTGGCTACGAGCTCTAAGCCCGTAGGGCCTCGATGGGATCCAGTTGCGCCGCTTTGCGGGCCGGGAAAATGCCGAAGACCAGCCCAATCCCCGTCGAAAGCGTGAAGGAAACCGCCACCGCCACCAGATCGATCCGGGTGGCCAAGGGGGTGAATACCTGCACAATCACCAAAACCCCGCTGCTGAAGAGGATCCCGAGCACCCCCCCGGTCACGGCAATGAAGATCGCCTCGGCGGCAAACTGTTGTAAGATCTGCCGGCTATCGGCTCCGATCGCCTTGCGCAGCCCGATCTCCGGGGTGCGTTCTGCCACCGAGATCAGCATCACATTCATGATCCCCACCCCGCCCACCAGCAGGGAGAGAGCCGCCGTACCCGTCAGCAGCACCCGCAGCAACGTCAAAATCCTGGCCGAGCCATCCAGGAGCACCTTCTGGTTGCGGATGATGAAGTCGTCTTCTCCCACCAGTTGGTGCCGCTGCCGCAGCAGGTTGCGGATCTGGAACTCGGCAGCCGGCAGATCGGCTTCGGAGCGGGCGGAGACAAAAATGGCTGTCAGCTCCAGGCCATAAGGGGATCGCCGCCCGACAAAGCGGTTGGCCACCACATCCACCGGCAAAAACAGCCCGGCATCGCTGTTGCCAAACACCGTCGGCTTGGAGCGCAAGGTGCCGATGACCTCGAAGGGCAAGTTGTTCAACAGGACGGTCTCCCCGATGGCAGCAGCAGGATCCAGGCCGAACAACTGGCCAGCGGCCTCGCTCCCCAGCACCACCACCGGTCGCTGTTCCTCGATATCCGCCGGCAAGAGGAAGCGGCCCTGCTCGATCTCCAAATTGAGCACCGACAAATACTCCGGCCAGGTGCCGGTGGCTTCATAGCGGCGATCCACCCCGCCCCGCACGGCCCGCACGTTGGTTCCAAGGCTGGGGACGGCTGCCGATACGGCAGGCACTTCCGCAACAATCGCCCGCAGATCTTCGAGGGTAATGGGGCGGGTGTTGCTCGCATCCGCCAGGCCCAAGCTGGAAGAAAAGACAATGAGCAAATTGGTGCCCAAAGAGCGAAACTGATCCACTGCCAGCTCCTGGGCAGCATGGCCAAACCCGGCAATGGCCACCACGGCGGCGTTGCCGATGAGGATCCCCAGCATGCTCAGCCCGGTGCGCAAGCGATGCCGTCGCACCATTTGCCAGGCCATTTTGGCCGCAGTTGCCAGGCTCATGGCTGTTGCTCCACTTCCTTGATCAGGGTTCCTATGCTCACTCCTGGCGGCAGGGCCGTAAAGACTCGATCCCCTGCCTGCAGACCGGAGCGGATCTGGGTAACGCCACCCTGGGTGATGCCCGTTTCCACGCGGCGATAGACAGGTCGCCGGGTTCGCGGATCCAGTAGGATCACGCCTTCCTGGCCTTCCTCGCGCAGGATGGCCACCGAGGGCACCGTCAAAGCCTGCGGCTGGGGATCCCCGATGAAATCCACCGAAACATTCATGCCGGTGCGCAAAAAGTCGGCTCCGGGCTCCGGCTCGACGAAGACCCGAAAGGCCGTTACCTCCCGCACCACCACCGTAGCGGGGGCAATTCGCTTCACCCGACCCTGTACCACGCGGTCGGGATAGGCCAGAGACCGGATCTCCACTGGCTGGCCCAGCCGCACTTGGGCAATTTGGGCTTCCGGCACTTCTGCTCGCACCTCAATTCCCTGGGCCAGCGCCAAAATCGAGCTGGAAGAAGCGGCAGTGGCATCGGAAGCGGCGGTTGTCGGGGCTACAAAGGATCCCACTTCGGCAAAGCGCTGCACCACCACACCGGAAAAGGGGGCACGGACTTCGGCCTCGGCCAGCCGGGATTGCCGTTGGGCCAGCTCGGCTTGCGCCTGAGCAATCTGAGCTTGAATTTGCTGCAGGGTTTCCGGGCGGCTCCCCAGTTGCAATCGCTGCAGCTCCTGCTGGGCCGCCCGCAAATCCGCCTGCGCCTGTTCCAGGCGGGCCAGACGTTGATCCAGCTCGCTGCGGGCTACTACCCCCGCCTGTGCCAGGGCCTGAATGCGCTCCAGCTCTTTTTGGGCCAGACCCACCTGCGACCGGGCTGCATCCACCCTAGCCTGGGCCGCCGCGATCACTGGGGGGCGCTCGCCGGCCTGTTGCTCCGCTAGACGGGCTTGCAGCTCTTGGATGCGGGCCTGCGCTTGCCGAATGCCGCTGGCCAGATCCCCGTAGTCCATCCGGGCCAACAACTGCCCTGCCACCACTTCATCCCCCTGATCCACCAACAGTTCTGCCAGGCGACCCGACTCGCGGGGGCTAACATTCACCTGTCGGATCGGCTGCACCTGGCCGCTTACCCGCAGACGTTGGGTGAGATCCACCACCTGAACCGGTACCGTTAATCGTTCCAGCCGTTCTGCCCGCTGCTGCTGAAGCTGACGCTGGATCAGGAGACCGCTGCCCCCTAAGCCAGCCAACAGCAGGCCCAAAAGCATCCAGCCAAAGGGAAATCGCTTGCGGCTGCTCTGTGGCAGGGGCTGATCTACAGGCTTGGGAGAAGACAGGGATCCCGTCTCAGTCTTGTCCGTGTGCAGGATCACAGAAAATCTCCCATTCTTAAAAAAGCTTTGTCTTTGTCTAGACTATTGGAAAAAGGCGGGGGGCGTAAACACGGTTTCCCGCATCCCTCGGCCAGCTCTGTACAGAAAACAGGAACGATTGCTACCATAGTTAACTGCCGGTAGCGCGGGAAGGCCATGAACGTTCGCATCAACGCTGAAGAGATCATCCGCTCCATCGAGGCGGCGCACCTGAAAAGGGATCTGCCTGAGATCCGGGTTGGCGATCAGGTACGGGTGGGAGTTCGCATTCAAGAGGGGGGCAAGGAGCGGGTGCAGGCTTTTGAGGGCACGGTCATTGCCATGCGCCACTCCGGCATCAACCGCACCATTACGGTACGCAAGGTTTTCCAGGGGATCGGCGTGGAGCGAGTTTTTCTCATTCATTCCCCGCGCATTGAGTCGATCCAGGTGCTGCGGCGGGGTAAAGTGCGCCGGGCCAAGCTGTTCTACTTGCGGGATCGGGTGGGCAAAGCCACTCGCATCAAGGCCAAGACAGAGAATATGGATAATCGGGAACAGCCCCTCTGAGGTTTGGGTCGTACCTGCTACACTGAGTAAGCGGGTGTGTCCCTGCCAATGCGTCCTTAGTTCAGTTGGTAGAACGTCGGTCTCCAAAACCGGATGTCGGGGGTTCGAGTCCTCCAGGGCGCGTTGATGTCAGACCCCTTGCGGTGACGGCTTGGGACCCCCACCCAAGGGAACTGTTGAAGCCATGAAGTTCGTTCCTGTACCCAACCTACTCTCTGCCCTCTTGCTGGGGTTGCTGCTTTGGCTAGGGATCCCTATCTGGCCCCCAGTTACGGCGGCAAACGCCAAGATAGATCCCGAGATCGATCGGCTGTTTGAGGAGGCTTTTGCTGCTACCGGGCGGGGGGATCTTGCCCAGGCGGAAGCCTTGTGGACTCAACTGTTGCAGATCCAGCCGCACAATCCGGCCTTGTGGAGCAATCGGGGCAATGCTCGTGTTGGCCAGCACCAATTCCAGGCAGCTCTGGAGGACTACGCTGAGGCCATTCGTTTGGCTCCTGAGGCGCCGGATCCCTATCTGAATCGAGGGGCTGCTTTGGAGGGATTGGGGCGGTGGCAGGAGGCGATTGCGGATTACGAACGGGTGTTGCAGTTGGATCCCAACGATGCGGCGGCCTACAACAACCGCGGCAATGCTGAAGCGGGGCTGGGCAACTGGCAGCAGGCTTTGGCCGACTACCGCCGCGCCACGGAGCTGGCTCCCGATTACGCTTTTGCCCAGGCCAACTATGCCCTCAGCCTCTACCAGATGGGCGAAACAGAGGCTGCGCTGCGCTTGATGCGGGCTTTGGTGCGCAAGTACCCGAGGTTTCCAGATATGCGGGCCGCTCTCAGTGCCATTCTCTGGGTGCAGGGTCGCCAGGGAGAAGCCGAAAGTCACTGGGTAGCCGTGCAAGGGCTGGATCCCCGCTACGCCGACCTGGAATGGGTGAGATCTGTCCGCCGTTGGCCACCGGCGATGGTGGCAGCTCTGGAGCGTTTCCTTGCTCTCAAATAGTCTCTCAAGCTTCAGTAGTAATAAATAGTGGGAAGGATCGCCTAGAAAATACCTGCAGACCCACCTCTGCGCATTGGCGAAACAGTTGCTGGGGATCCCCGCAGCCAGAGCCTCAGGTTACATCCTGTCTGGGGGGATGGGGGTTGCTAGATTGGGATCAAGCCGAGAGAGGATGCTGGCAGCAGGCTCAGCTCAGAGCCAAAGGAGGGATCCTGAGTGCTGCCGGCAGACTGCGAAAAAGACTGTGTAAAGGACTGCTTCATTTTTTGTCTGTTTTAGACTTATCGCGACGTGTGGTATCAACGTGGGTGCAATGGCTTTTTTCTCTCGCTCTTCTTTCTTCCTCTCTGATGGGAGAGGGGGACGGCGAAGCCACCGGAGCTGGGCAGGGCTGTTGCTCGTGGTTTTGCAGCTTGGGCAGCCCGCTGTGGCCCAGACAGAAACCCGGGTTTGGAGCGGAACCGGCCAAATTTTGAGTGGCCAGGGGCAGGGGGCAACGGTGCAATTGGTCTTGGAAACGGGTGGAGGACGTATCTGGACCCAATCGGGGCCGGTTTTGGATGCACCGTTTTCCGGCGGCCATATTTCGGTCAATAGCGGCGATGGCACTTGGCAAATCCAGTCGCAGGGGGATCAGTTGCTGGTTACTTTTTACCGCGGCGATCAGATCATCCGCTGGCAACTGCGGCCCATTGGCGAGCTCCCAAGCTCTTCCCCTGCGGTGCCATCCAGTTCTCTGAGCAGCGACTCCGCTCAGCCTGTGGCCCTGCCCGTCCAAGAGCTGGTCATCCCAGTACTGAAGAATTTGCCCGGCACCCCCTGAGGGATCCCTGCCCCGCCGGTTTTCAACTCCCCTCTCCCAGAGGGAGAGGGGCCGGGGGTGAGGGGCTGGGGGTGAGGGAAGCGCTTGAGGAGTGGCTTAATCGCGTTTAGCCAACCCGCCCTCTGTCGGCAGGACGGCCGCGGCAGCAAGGGCCGGGAGTTTCTGTGCTGGAACCGAGGTGGTTGCACAAAACGGCGTTGCCGGAATCTGGACGCGGTGGGGTTCCCACAATCGCTCCCTGTTGAAACGAGCAGCTTGCCCTCTATGCGTCAGCATGAGGGCGGGGGTACGTCACCTGAGCAGCGCGACGGCTGGGAGGGGCAGTTGAGCTGCCGCCGCCGCATCCAGCAACCAGAGCAGCCGTCCGTTGGGGTTGACGCGCTGGCAGGGTAGGTGGGCCTCGGTGGTCAGCGCCTCTTTCACAATGGCAGCTTTGTTCGCTCCGGTTACCAAGAACACCACCTGGGCTGCCCGATTGAGGACAGGGTAGGTCAAGGTTAGACGCGGCTCCGGCCCTTTCTGCCCCACTGTTACCCAGCGGTGTTGCACCTGCAGGGCGGCGGTGTCGGGAAATAAAGAGGCTGTGTGGCCGTCCTCCCCTACCCCCAGCCAGATCAGGTCGAGAGAAGGGCACTCCGCGCCGAAAAGCCGCCGCAGGGTCGCCTCATAGTCGGCAGCATCGCGAAGCGGATCCCCCACTTGGGTGGGCATGGGAAACACCTGATCGGCCGGGATCCCGATCCACTTCAGCAGGGTTTCTTGCACCATGCGGTAGTTGCTCTCGGGATGCTCCGGGGGGACGTAGCGCTCATCTCCCCAGAACAGCCAGGTTTGTTGCCAAGGGATCCCTTGGGTTTGGGCGAGAGCAGCATACAACTGCTTGGGGGTGCTTCCCCCCGCCAGGACCACGGTAAAACGTCCCCGCTCCCGGATGGCAGCCGCTGCCCGGCTTTGCCAAACCTCGATGGCCCGCTGAATGAGGACGGATCCCTCTGGAAAGATCTCCAACTGGAATCCCTGCATAGACCCAAACCTTGACGCTGACTCCCACCGGGTCAGCCTACCTGCAGCAACACCCTACCGGCAATCCCTCCTGAGCCGCTTGGGCGGGCAAAGGTTATGAAGCCACCGCCAACTCTTTGGCTTCGGCCTGGATTTGCTCGTAAAGGGCGCGCAGCTTTAGGCCCACGATAACCTGAATCAGGCCAGAGCCATTGCGGGATCCCGGATATTCTGGGTGCTTGCGCAACAGTTCCGTCAGCTCGCCGTAGTAGCGGGTGGACAGGTTGCTCAAGTGGTTCTCGATGTAGACGACTTCCTCCAGTTTTTCAAAGGTGCCGTCGATCTCCAAAATCGAAACCGGGTGATCGAAGTAGGTGGAAGGGCCGTAGTGGAGGCGGATCCCAGGATAGGAACAGGTCAGCTTTTTGCCGCAAGGGATCCAATCGATGGTGGAGCCTTCATCGAAGAGGTAAACAGGGTTGAAGTACTTGACCCCTTCCCGCTGAATCAGCCGTACCCGCAACACCTTGTGCTCCGGATCCAGCTCTGGCAGCAACTGGGTGGGCAGAACCTCGATGACGGCATCGGCATACTGCTTCTGCACATCGACATAAGCCTCAAAATCGGGACGGCGAGCCTCGATCGAGCGCAACACATCTTCGTAAGTGTGGCCCCGCTCGGCCATGTCCCGCTTCACCTTCCAGGCAATCTTGATCTCCGGCGCCAAATCCAAGTACACCTTGAAGTCCAGCAGCTCGCGCACCCGCTCGTCGTACATGGGATGCAGCCCTTCCAGGACGATGATGCGGTTGGGATCCACCCGCTCCGGCGGGTCGATGAGGCCGGTCTCGTGGTTGTAAATCGGCTTCATCACGCTTTGGCCATTCTTGAGCGCCTTGGCCTGCTCGTACATCAGGTCGAAGTTGTTGGCGCGGGGATCCAGTGCCGTGATGCCCTTCTCTTTGCGCTGGTAGCGATCCAAGGAGTGATAGTCGTCCAGACAAATGGTGGTGATCAGATCCCGGCCAAACAGATCCCCCAGCCGACGTAAAAACGTGGATTTGCCACAGCCAGAATCTCCGGCGACACCAATCATCACAATACGATCAGGACTGCTTGCCATGGGAACTCCTTGGGGACGGGCAGGGCAAAACTGAGAAAAAGCTGCTAGGAAAGTTACCAACTGTTACGGCTCTGCATGATACCACAACAGAGCCACTACCTCACAACCCGCTTGCAGGCCAGAGATATCAGCACCTTAAGGAACAATTTAACAAAAAATGCATATTCTTGGCCGCTGAGCTCGGCTGGGAGCAGTTTTTTGGGGGTGTCGCTCTCGGCATCAGCTCGAAAGGGCTGCCGGCTTCTCTGCTGGCAAGTTCCATTTGGCCAGCCGGGCTGCTATGGTGTTTGCTATCCATTTTCTCTCCAGTGCCAGGAGCAGATCGCAGTTATGGTTGCCAGCGCAGAAAAGCGAGAGGTTGTCGTCAATCTGTATCGTCCCAACGCGCCTCTGATCGGACAATGTGTGGAGACCTACTCCATTGTCGGCGAGGGGGCGCCCGGGCTGACCAAGCACATCGTGCTCAGCTTGCCGGATCCCAACTACCGCTACCTAGAAGGGCAAAGCGTTGGCATTATCCCCCCTGGCGAAGATGCCAAAGGCAAGCCCCACAAGCCCCGCCTCTACTCCATTGCGTCCACCCGCTACGGCGATGATGGCGAGGGGCGCACCGTTTCGTTGAGCGTGAAGCGGGCCGAATACGTGGATAAAGAGACGGGCCAGCCGGGGGTGGGGGTCTGCTCCGGCTTCCTCACCGATCTCAAACCCGGCGACGAGGTGATGATCACCGGGCCCTCGGGGAAAACCTTCCTACTGCCCGAAGATGAGAACGCCAACCTGATTTTGATCGCCACCGGCACCGGCATCGCCCCTTTTCGCGCCTTCATCAAGCATCTGTTTGAGGAGGATCCCAACTATCAGGGCAGGATCTGGCTGTTTTTTGGGGTACCTACCACTTCCACCTTGCTCTACCACGGGGATCTAGAGGCCTGGAAAGCCCAGTACGGGGATCGCTTCCGCGTCGATTACGCCATCAGCCGCGAACAGCAAACCCCCGACGGCAAAAAGATGTACGTGCAAAACCGCATGGCGGAGTACGGCGCTGAGCTGTGGGAGATGCTGCAAAAGCCCAACACCTACACCTACATCTGCGGCCTCAAGGGGATGGAAGACGGGATCAACAACGTCATGGGGCCCTTGGCCGAACAAGCCGGTCAGGATTGGAGCAAGTTCCAGAAGGAGCTGAAGAAAGCAGATAGGTGGCACGAAGAAACCTACTGATTTTAAAACTTGCGTAGCATGTAAAGGGTGAGCGCTTTTTCCCCAGGAGCATCAAACCGTGGACGCGCGCTACAATCCCCGGGCCATCGAGAGCAAGTGGCAGGCCCACTGGCGTGAAATGGGGCTGGATCGCACCCCAGAGTTGAAGGACGGGATCCGCAAGTTTTATGCTTTGTCGATGTTCCCCTACCCCAGCGGCAACCTGCACATGGGGCATGTCCGCAACTACACCATCACCGATGTGATTGCCCGCCACAAGCGCATGCAAGGGTACGCGGTGCTGCACCCGATGGGCTGGGATGCCTTTGGTCTGCCGGCGGAGAATGCCGCCATCGACCGGGGGATCCCGCCGGCCAAGTGGACCTACCAGAACATCGCCCAGATGCGGGATCAACTGCAACGGCTGGGGCTTTCCTACGACTGGGAGCGGGAGATAGCCAGTTGTTCGCCAGACTACTACAAATGGACGCAGTGGATCTTCCTGCAATTTTTGAAGGCGGGCCTGGCCTACCAAAAAGAGGCGGCGGTGAACTGGGATCCCGTGGATCAGACGGTGCTGGCCAACGAGCAGGTGGATGCGGAGGGGCGCTCCTGGCGATCCGGCGCTCTGGTGGAAAAGCGCCTGCTCAAGCAGTGGTTTTTCAAAATCACCGCCTATGCTGACCAACTGCTGGCCGACCTAGAACAGCTCTCCGGCTGGCCGGAGCGGGTGCGCATTATGCAGGAGAACTGGATCGGCCGGTCGGTGGGGGCTAGGGTTGTCTTCAAAGCGGAGACAGGGGAGGAGCTGCCGGTGTTCACCACGCGGCCCGATACCCTCTGGGGGGCCACCTTCATGGTCATGTCGCCGGAGCACCCCTTGGTGGACAAGCTCACCACCCCTGAGCAACAGCCCGTCGTCAAGGCTTACCAGGCCGAGGCTGCCGCCCGCAGCGAGATCGAGCGCAGCGCCGAAGACCGGGAAAAAACGGGCGTCTGGACGGGATCCTACGCCATCAACCCCGTCAACCAAGAGCGGATCCCCATCTGGATTGCCGACTATGTGCTGATGGGCTACGGTACGGGGGCCATCATGGCCGTGCCCGCCCACGACCAGCGGGACTTCGAGTTTGCCCGCAAGTTTGGCCTGCCCATCAAGCAGGTGGTGCAGCCGCCCGGCGAGGCAGGGGAGACGGCTGCAGATCTGCAGTCGGCCTGGACAGGGGAAGGGGTGATGATCAACTCCGGCCCCTTGGACGGGATCCCGGTGGGCAAAGGCCCAGGGCAGAGCGTAGAAAGAGCCATCGCCTGGTTAGAGAGTCAGGGCTTGGGGGAACGGCAGGTGAACTACCGCCTGCGGGATTGGCTCATCTCGCGGCAGCGCTACTGGGGCTGCCCCATCCCCGTAATTCATTGCCCCCACTGCGGGATTGTGCCGGTGCCGGAGGAGGATCTGCCGGTGCTGTTGCCGGAGGATGTGGAGCTGAGCGGACGAGGTGGCTCTCCCTTGGCCCACTTGGAGGACTGGGTGAAGGTAAAATGCCCCACCTGTGGCGCCGATGCCCGCCGCGAGACCGACACGATGGACACCTTCATCTGCTCGTCCTGGTATTTCCTGCGCTTCAGCGATCCCCGCAACGACCGCGAGATCTTCCGCAGAGACCTGGTCAACGCCTGGCTGCCGGTAGATCAGTACGTGGGCGGTATCGAGCACGCCATCTTGCACCTGCTCTATTCCCGCTTTTTCACCAAGGTGCTGCGAGATCAGGGGCTGCTGAATTTTGACGAGCCGTTCTTGCGTCTGCTCACCCAGGGGATGGTGCAGGGGCGCACCTACTACAACCCCAACAAGTCCGGCAAGGATCGCTGGATCCCGGCGGCTCTGGTCAAGGATCCCAACAACCCCACAGATCCAGAGACCGGCGAGCCCCTGCAAGTTATCTACGCCACCATGTCCAAATCCAAAGGCAACGGCGTGGATCCGGAGGAAGTGCTGGCCCACTACGGAGCGGACACAGCCCGCATGTTTATCCTCTTCAAGGCGCCCCCCGAGAAAGATCTGGAGTGGGACGATGCCGATGTGGAAGGCCAGTTTCGCTTTCTCAACCGCGTCTGGCGGCAAGTGTACGAGTTTGTCGTTCGCGATAGCGGGACGGAGTCCTTGCGGGGCAAAGCCGCCGAGCTGCTGCAGGCCCAGGTCGAGGCGGGATCCCTGACCAAGGCCGAAAAAGATCTGCGCCGCGCCGTCCACACGGCCATCCAGGCAGTCAGTGAGGATCTGGAGGAATACCAGCTCAACACCGCCATCGCCGAGCTGATGAAGCTGAGCAACGCCCTGGCCGAGGCCGGGATCCCGGATTCGCCGGTCTATGCGGAGGGGATGCGCACCCTGGTGTTGCTCTTGGCCCCCTTTGCCCCCCACATTGCCGAGGAGTTGTGGCAGGCGCTGGGCGGCCAGGACTCAGTCCATCGTCAATCTTGGCCCAGCCATGATCCGGCGGCTCTGGTGGCCGACACGGTAACCATTGTGATTCAGGTGAACGGCAAATTGCGCGGCTCATTTGAGGCACCGGCGGACGTGACGCCAGAGGAGCAGGAACGCTTGGCCCTTCAGTCTGAGGCGGCGCAAAAGTATCTGGAAGGGGCGACGCCCAAAAAAGTGGTGGTGGTGCCGAAAAAGCTGGTTAACTTGGTTCTCTAGCTGCGTCTGGCCATCGGGTTTGGGGTCGGCATGGCAGCCCTACCGGCTTTCCGTAACCGAACCATGTCGTTGTAGCTTTCGCGCCGCTCTAACTCCCCTCTCCCTCAGGGAGAGGGGCTGGGGGTGAGAGCTGGGAGAGACGATTAAACTGGGCTTCGTCAATGCGGCCGGCGCGGAAAAGAGTGGTTTTGATTTCCGAGAGGGTGAGAACGGCATGGCCGCGGTACCCCTGCTCTTGCAAACGCTCTCGCGCCCCCTGCTCGTGATCGATCAGCACCACAATGTCTTCCACCTTTAGCCCTGCCGAGCGCAGTTTCTCGGCTCCTTCCATGGCGCTGCGCCCTGTAATCAAAACGTCATCCACTACAACCACCGTTTCCCCCGGTTGGTAGGATCCCTCGATTTGCCGGCGAGTTCCGTGGGCTTTTACCTCTTTGCGGGGATAGATCATCGGCTTATTTAAGCGCAGGGATAATCCGGTTGCCGTCGGCAGAGATCCATAGGGGATCCCGGCAATCCGCTCGAAGGAAAGGGTTTCTAAAATCTCTGCGTAAGCCTTGAGAACGCGATGGAAGATTTGCGGCTTGGAAATAATGGTACGCAGATCAATGTAATAGGGCAAAGTTTGCCCAGAAGCCTGGACATAATCTCCAAATAGAATACAGCCGATGTCGTACAGCTCTAGGATCAAATCCGTATGAGGATTGGGCTGCAACAGACAGACATCCGGCACCCACAAGGTGCAAGCCGGCCCAGATCCCGACTGTCCCTTCTGAGAGCGAGCTGTTTCCGCGGTTTCTCGCAACTGGCTTACAGCCTCTTTCAAATCCTGGCGAGCCAACCAGTCCTGGGGTACCGGCAGCAACAGGCCCTCTCCATGGGCGTTCAACCCCGCCTGCAGACAAGCCTGCCAGTCCACGCCCTCTCCCCAGAGGCTGCGGGCCAAGATCAGCCGTTCGGGAGCAGCGGCGCGGATGCGACCCATCACTGAGGGATGCGCGGATCCCACTTCCAGCGCTACCTGTTCGGGTGTGCCCCAATGGCGGCACTGTTTCACCAGATTTAGGTGAAGGGGTTCCACGCTCTCTATTCCTTCCTGCTGCCCGGCGATGGCTTCGGCAGGGTAGTCCTGGATGGCGTTGGCCCCCGGATTGCTGGTACGGCAGAGCAGAAACACAGCTTTGTGAGGATAGAGCAAAAACGGAGCCACCAGATCCTGGCCTGCATAAGGATTGAGGGTGAGGGCATCCACATTCCAAACTTCAAAAGCCTGCCGAGCCAGAACAGAGGCGCTGTTCAAATCGGCGTACTTGGCATCGAGAATGACCGGGATCCCTGTGGGCACTCGGTGCAGCACCGCTTCCAGCAACTCCAGGCCGCCAGATCCCAGGGCCAAATAAAACCCCAGCGTCGGCTTGTAGGCGCACACGTGATCCTGCGTCTGCTCGATCACCCAGCCCAGCCAGTCCAGCAAGGCGGCCATCATTTGCGGTGTTGCAGAGGCAACCAGGTTGGAATCGGGCTCTCCCTTTGGCCTGAGGTGGGCAGGTAACAGCTCTGGATTGGGATCCAAGCCCAGCCAGAGACAGCTTTGGTTCTGCCGGCTTGCAGCCACCCACTTGTCGCTGAAACTCACCCCATATCTTTTCACCTGCAACGGTCGGCTCCTTGGCTTTTCTCATTGTGCGTCGTTCTCCATCCTCTCCTTTGGGATCCCTTCCCGTCAGGCCAAGGTTCGACCCCGATTAAGCCCACAATGAGGCTATGCTGAATTGAGCACCGCATCTATCCCCCTGTTGCCATGCGAGACCTTCTGCGCGACATCCTTCGAGATTGCTCTGGCTTTGTGGAACTGCGCTACCACAGCAAGGTGTTTCGCAGTGTCACCGCCGAGAAAGGCCGCCTTGAGCGCACCGCGGTTCGCCGCCGTTCCGGCGTGGGGGTGCGGGTGCTAGAGGCCGGCACCTGGGGCTTTGCCGCCACCGGGGATCCCTCGCCGGCTGCCATTCGAGAGGCCATTGCCGAGGCGCAGCAGGCTGCCCGCGCCAGCGCCGACTACCGCAAACACAAGTTGCAGGCTTTGCCCAGCGTGCGGTTGGCCCAAGGGGAGTTTTGCGAGCCCGGCGTGGGAGAGGTGCTCAACAAGCCTCTAGAGGCGAAGATCCAGTTGGTTTTGGAAACGGAAGCCCAAGCCCAGAAGTCTTCCGCTCGTATTAGCTCCGCCAGTTGCACCTACAACGAGATCTACGAGGAAAAAGCCATTGTCACCACCGATGGGGCGGATGTGGCCTTTCGCCTGGTGCGCCCCGAATTGCGGGTACAAGCGGTGGCCGAGGCCG
This sequence comes from Synechococcus sp. H55.7, assembly GCF_047462395.1. Lineage (NCBI taxonomy): Bacteria > Bacillati > Cyanobacteriota > Cyanophyceae > Synechococcales > Synechococcaceae > Synechococcus > Synechococcus sp. H55.7. The sequence goes on along the minus strand of NZ_JANSJD010000001.1, from coordinate 38,385 downwards.
ATGGCCAACTGAGCAGCGGCGCCGAGTCCATCGGGGTAACGGGGGGGTGGGACTGTCTGTTCCGCTCGGATCCCTTGCAGATGGCGGAAAAGGCGGCTGCTACTGCGGTCGATCTCCTCTCCGCAGGCTACGCCGAGGGAGGATGGGCCACGGTCATTTTGTCTCCTTCCATCGTGGGTCTGCTGGTGCACGAGGCCATTGGCCACACCGTCGAGGCGGATTTTGTCTTGGCCGGCTCGGTGGCTGCCGGCAAGCTGGGCCAGCGGGTGGCCAGCGAACTGGTTACGCTCAAGGATTCAGGCCGCTCCGAATTTATGCCGGGGGCAGGGGGGACGCTGCCGGTGGACGACGAAGGCGTTCCCACCCAAACCACCACCATCATCCAAAACGGCATTTTGGTGAGCTACCTGCACAACCGCGAAACGGCTGCCCACTTCGGCGTCGAGCCTACCGGCAACGCCCGCGCCTGGGAATATGCCGATGAGCCCCTCATCCGCATGCGCAACACCTACCTCGAGCCGGGATCCCAGACTTTGGAGGAGATCATCGCCAGCACTCCCGACGGCTACTTCCTGGATGGGGCCAGAAACGGGCAAGCCGACTCCACCGGCGAGTTTATGTTTGGCGTGGAGCGGGCCTACCGCATTCGCAACGGCAAGCTGGCGGAGCTGCTGCGAGGGGTCACCATCACGGGCAATGCCTTTGAAGTGTTGCAATCGGTGGATGCCGTCTCGCGGGATTTTCTCTGGGACCTGGGATCTGGCCATTGCGGCAAGGGGCAGCCGGCCAAGGTGGATGCAGGCGGTCCCTACATTCGCTGCCGGGCCATTGTAGGCGGACAACAGACTGCTTAGCTGCTTCGGCGGGACTCTACCCGTAGGGTCGTTGCCACTCCCACCACTTAAGTCGGGGGATCCTTACGCAGCCCATGGACAGGCTCGTAAAGGGGTTGTCAATGCGCCCCTAGACAGTTCCCTATAGCCAAGCCGCAAAGTTCTGCTTACTTAGTCATCATCAAATAGCAATGAAACGTTATTGCCACGTAACGCTGTCACGAACGCGCTGGCCGCGCGGAGCCCTATCCCTAACTCCCCTCTCCCTCTGGGAGAGGGGCCGGGGGTGAGGGAGCGCTCCCTCTGGGAGAGGGGCCGGGGGTGAGGGAGTACTCCCTCTGGGAGAGGGGCCGGGGGTGAGGGCAGCGGCGCGGAGCGCTTATAAGCCCAGTTTTTTGCTCATCAAGCAAACACCACCGTTTTGTTGTGGTAGACCAGCACGCGATTTTCCAGGTGATAGCGCACGGCCCGAGCCAGGACTAGGCGTTCCATGTCGCGGCCTTTGCGGATCAGGTCGGCAACGGTATCGCGGTGGCTGACCCGCACCACATCCTGCTCGATGATCGGCCCCTCATCCAGATCTTCGGTGGCGTAGTGGGCAGTTGCGCCGATGATCTTGACGCCCCGTTGGTGGGCGCGCTGGTAGGGGTTGGCGCCGGCAAAGGCGGGCAGGGTGGAATGGTGAATGTTGATCACCGGCGGCGCCTGGCGGAGCAGCCACCCGCTCAGCACCTGCATGTACTTGGCCAACACCACCAGGTCGATGCGATACTCCTGCAGCAAGGCAAGCTGGCGGGTTTCTGCCTCTGCTTTGCTCTCTGGAGAAATCGGGATGTGATGGTAGTCGATGCCGAAGGAGCGGGCCAGCGGCTCCAAGTCGGGGTGGTTGCTGATGATCAAAGGGATCTCCGCCGGCAGTTCCCCAGCCCTCTGCCGCCAGATGAGATCCAACAGACAGTGGGGCTGCTTGCTGGCCCACACGGCAAGGCGACGGCGCGTGTCGGAAAAATGCAGTTCCCAGTTGGCCTGGATCCCACGGGCAATGCCCGAGAAGGCGGGGACAATTTCCGCCCGCTCCAGTTGGAAGCCCTCTAAGTCCCACTCGATGCGGCTTAGGAACAGCCCTGCCTCGGGATCCGTGTGGTGGTCGGCATGCAGGATGTTGCCGTCGTAGCTGTAGATAAAATTGGAGAGCTTGGCTACCAGCCCTTTTTGATCGGGGCAAGACACCAACAAAGTGGCCGTGGGCATAGAGGGTGCGAAGAGCTCGCCTCTTTACCCTAGGGCCTGGATCGGCCCCAGAGCAAGGCTGTCAATCGACCCGGTTGATCTCTGCCAACAGCCAGGGATCCACCGGCTGGCCATCCCAACGCTTCAGGTCGATGCGAATCCAGATGGTTGCCGAGGAGCCGGCAGGGGGCAGCTCCTGGTGAAACGAGATCTCGTAGTCGGAGGGGTTTTGGCCGTGCTGCCGCAGCCAGGTTTCCACCTTCGCCGGGGCAAAATAGGACTGCCCTTGCTCGAACAGGCGCGCGATCTCCAGGCCAAAGCAAAGCGGGTTGAAGCGGGCCATCGACTAGGCGGCGTCTGCGGTTGGCGAGTTGTCGGCTGTGGCGGCTACGGGTTCTGCCCCATTGGCGGGTTTGCCAGGCGGATTGGCTATGGCGACCGACTCGGCTTGGGTTCGGGCCGCTGCTGGGCGGACAGCTTTTTCCAGCTCCTGTGCCTCTCGGTTCAACTGCGCCTCAAACTCTCTGGAGGCATCTTGCAAGCTGCGCAGGGTTTTGGCCAACGTGCGACCGATCTCCGGCAATTTGCGCGGCCCAAAGACCAAAAGGGCCACCGCAAAGATGACCAACATTTCCGGCAATCCAACACCCAAAAAGTTCATAAGCCCTGGGATCCCTTCGCTTCCCTAGACTGACATTTTCTCGCCGCAGACCGCAAGTCACCGCAGGCCCTCTTCAGCCATTCCCACAGCTTAGGTGTTTTGTGCTCAGCTCGCCCAGGCCAACTTCTCCCTGGCCAGCCAAATCAAAATGGTAAAATTGCGTCATCAGTCAACTTCTTTATCGGCCCAGGCTTGCCCATGCTCCAAACCCTACAAAAGCTCCTTGGGGATCCCAACGATCGCAAGATCCGCCAGTACCGTCCTGTTGTCAAGCTGATCAACTCGCTGGAGATCGAGATCGCCTCTCTTTCCGATGCGGAGCTCAGGGCCAAGACCACCGAGTTTCGCCAGCGCCTGGATAGAGGGGAGTCCCTCGACGACCTCCTGCCCGAGGCGTTTGCGGTGGTGCGGGAAGCGGCCAAGCGGGTTCTCAACTTGCGCCACTACGACGTGCAGCTCATCGGCGGCATGGTGCTGCACGAGGGCCAGATTGCCGAGATGAAAACCGGCGAGGGGAAAACACTGGTCGCCACCCTGCCTGCCTATCTCAACGGCCTGACCGGCAAGGGGGTTCACATCGTTACCGTCAACGGCTACTTGGCCCGGCGGGACTCGGAGTGGATGGGGCAGGTGCACCGTTTCTTGGGCCTGACGGTTGGCCTGGTGCAAGAGGGTATGTCCACCGAAGAGAAGCGGCGCAGCTACAACTGCGACATCACCTACTGCACCAATAGCGAGCTGGGCTTCGACTACCTGCGGGACAACATGGCCACCGACATCAAAGAGGTGATGCAGCGGCCCTTCAACTACTGCATCATCGACGAGGTGGACTCCATCCTCATCGACGAGGCCCGCACCCCCCTGATCATCTCCGGCCAGATGGCCCGCCCCTCCGAAAAGTACCTCAAGGCGGCCCAGGTGGCGCGGGAGCTGATCCGGGACGAGCACTACGAAGTGGACGAAAAAGCCCGCAACGTCATCCTCACCGACGAAGGGTTTGAAGCCGCCGAGCGGTTGCTGGGGGTCTCCGATCTGTTTGACCCCAAGGATCCCTGGGCCCACTTTGTCTTTAATGCGGTGAAGGCCAAGGAGCTCTTCATCAAGGATGTCCACTACATCGTCCGCAACCAAGAGGTGGTGATCGTGGACGAGTTCACCGGGCGGGTGCTCCCCGGTCGCCGCTGGTCGGATGGGCTGCACCAGGCGGTGGAAGCCAAGGAGGGGGTGCCGATCCAAAACGAGAGCCAAACCCTGGCCACCATCACCTACCAAAACCTCTTCCTGCTCTATCCCAAGCTCTCCGGCATGACGGGCACCGCCCGCACCGAGGAAGCCGAGTTCGGCAAAACCTACAACCTGGAAGTGACGGTGATCCCCACCAACCGGCCCATCCGCCGTAAAGATGCTCCCGACTTGGTCTACAAGACCGAAAACGCCAAGTGGAAAGCGGTCGCCGAGGAAATTGCCCACATGCACGAGCGGGGCCGGCCGGTACTGGTGGGGACGACCAGCGTGGAAAAATCTGAGCGCCTCTCGGCCATGCTCAAGGAGATGGGGATCCCGCACAACCTCCTCAACGCCAAGCCGGAGAACGTGGAGCGGGAAGCGGAGATCATCGCCCAGGCGGGGCGCAAAGGTGCCGTAACCATTGCTACCAACATGGCCGGGCGCGGCACGGACATTATCTTGGGCGGCAATGCCGAGTACATGGCCCGCCTCAAGCTGCGGGAACGGCTGATGCCCAAGCTGGTGCAACTGGACGCCGACAACCCGCTGGGATCCGTTCCCATGCTAGGGCGGGGTGGGGGCCAGGGATTTGGAGGATCCTCACCTAAGCCGAAAAAATCCTGGACGGTGGTCTCTCCCAACTTTTACCCCTGTGAGCTGTCGGCCCGCACCAGCCAAGCGCTGGAGGAGGTGGTGGCGGCGGCGGTGACCAAATATGGGTTGAACCGCCTGCCGGAGCTGGTGGTGGAAGATCTCATCGCGGTGGCCTCGGAGAAAGCGCCGGTGCAGGATCCGCTGATCTTGCAACTGCGGGAGGTCTACAACAGCATCAAGGCCGAGTACGAAAAGGTAACCGAGGCCGAGCACGAGGAAGTGGTGCGGCTGGGCGGCCTGCACGTGATCGGCACGGAGCGCCACGAGTCCCGTCGCATCGACAACCAGTTGCGGGGCCGCGCCGGACGGCAAGGGGATCCCGGCTCCTCGCGGTTTTTCCTCAGCCTGGAAGATAACCTGCTCAAGATCTTCGGTGGCGAGCGGGTGGCCAAACTGATGGACATGTTCCGGGTGGATGAGGACATGCCCATCGAGCACCCGCTGCTTTCCAGCAGCCTGGAGAACGCGCAGCGCAAGGTGGAAGTGTATTACTTCGACCTGCGCAAACAGGTGTTTGAGTACGACGAGGTGATGAACAACCAGCGGCGGGCCATCTACTCAGAGCGGCGACGCATCTTGGAAGGGGAGAACCTCAAAACCAAAATCCTCGACTATGTGCGCAAGACTGTCGAGGAGATCGTGCGGGCCCACGTCAACCCGGAGCTGCCGCCGGAAGAGTGGGAAATCGACAAGCTGACCGCCAAGATGCAGGAGTTTGTGCCCCTGCTCAAAGAGAACCTCAAGGCGGACGACTTGCGGGATCTCTCCTACGAACAGATCTTGAACCACCTGCTCAAGCAAGCAGAGCTGGCCTACGAGGCCAAAGAGGCTTTTCTGGATACTTTTGAGCCAGGCTTGATGCGCAAGGCGGAGCGCTTCTTCCTGTTGCAGCAGGTGGACACCCTCTGGCGGGAGCATCTGCAGCAGATGGAGGCGCTGCGGGAGGCAGTGGGCCTGCGCGGCTATGGCCAGAAGGATCCTCTGATCGAGTATAAGAACGAGGGCTACGAGCTGTTCTTGGAGATGATGGACAACATCCGCCGCAACACGGTGTACAACCTGTTCATCTTCACACCCCAGATCGTGCAGGTGCCCCAGGCGGTTCCGGCGCAAGCGGTGGCTGCCAGCCCTGAGCCTGGTGCTGCTTCAGGGGTGGTGGAGGCCGATTTCACCGAAGAGTAAGCGCCGGTCTTGGTCAAGGGGGGAGGAGAATCTGTCGCAGTGCCTCTTTCAACTGTGGGTATTGGAAGGTAAAGCCCATCTGCAAAGCCGCTTGAGGGATCACTTTTTGCCCTGTCAGCACCACTTGAGCTGCCTCGCCCAACAGCAGTTCCAGAGCCAGCTCCGGCACGGGCAACCAGGAGGGGCGACCCAAGACCTGGCCCAAGGTGCGGCAAAACTCCTCCATTTGCACCGGGTTGGGAGCGGTGGCGTTGAACACCCCGGATCCCTGTTGTAGGAGGAAGCAGACCAAACTCACCCAATCCTCGCGGTGGATCCAGGAGAGCCATTGTTTGCCGGAGCCGATCGTTCCGCCGATGAAGAACTGGAAGGGGGCCAACATCTGTGCCAGTGCTCCTCCATCTGGCCCCAACACAATCCCTGTGCGCACGATGGCCAGGCGGATCCCCAATTCCTCAGCGGGCCGGGCGGCAGCTTCCCAGGCTTGACAGACTTCTGCCAGAAAATCTTGGGCCGGGGGATCCGCCTCTGTCAGGGGCTCTCCCTGCGGGTGGGAGCCGTAGTAGCCCACCGCCGAGCTGCTGATCATCACCTGGGGCTTCTGGTCGAGGGAGGCGAGGGCTTGGACAAGGGCTTGAGTGGTCTCCACGCGGCTGCGGCGGATTTCTTTTTTCTTGGCTTCTGTCCAGCGAGAAGAGGCCAAAGGCTCTCCGGCCAAGTTGACAATGCCCTCGTACCCTTCCAGGGCGGTGGCCCAGGTTTGCGGTTGATAGGGATCGTAGGGCAGCAGCTTGAGGTTGGGGGATTCCCCCAACAGGCGGCGGGCCTGGTCGGGGCGGCGGCTCAAGACCAAAACCTGATCCCCTTGCTCCAGCAGACGGGCCACCAAGCGACGCCCGATAAAACCACTCCCACCCGTGATGACAATGCGCATATGGGGATCCGACTGACCTCTACATAACTGCCCTCGTTCTTGGATCGGTGCGGGGCCTTTTGACAAGGGGAACCTCTAGCCTAGCGCGTTTTCTTGCCGACGTTGGCGATGGCTTGGGATCCCGTAATCGGTTTGCCGAGCTTGGCCAAGTGGCAGCGTCCGAAAGCGAAAATGTTTTGGGACAAAGCCTGACACACCGGGGAAAATCGGCTTCAATAAGCCCTAGCTGCGCTTCTTGGCAGCAGAGGCGGCTCATCGTCCCCCTATTTTCTTCCCTTCACCCGTGGCACCTCAGTCTTCCTCCCGTACTCCGGCTGGCCGCATGTCTGTGCGCGTAGAGCAGGTTGCTGGATCGCAGCTAGACATCTCCGTTGCTCCACGAGCCCATCGCTCGCAGGGATCCCTGGTTCGGGCAAGTGGGCAAGGGGATCCCGCCGCTCTCCCGGTTGCCCGCTCCTCGACTCGCTCCCGCCGGCCTGCCCACGAGCCGCAAGCCTGGGAGGTGGCCTGCCACATCGGGGTGAATGTCTTGTTTACGGCGGCTGCCCTCAGTGGTTTGTGTCGCCTCTTGCCGGTGCAGTTGGCCCAGCACCATCGGCTCCAAGTTCTGGAGCAGCACATCGAGGTCTTGTCCAACCGGATTTCTCGGCTGCAGGAGGGGGTGGATCGCGGCATGGATCCCTTGCAACGAGAGGCCCTGATCAAGGAACGTCTGAATCGGGTGCCGCCCAATCAAATTCAGGTGCGCTTGGTGGATCCCAGTACTTTGGTAGCCGACGAGGAGAAGAACATCCCTCCTTCCTGGATCGGGCAGTTCCGTCAGCCGCCTGCCAGGCCATAGACTGCCGCTGGCTAGAATTACCTAGGATTGTTTGAGAAGCAAGGCCAACTCTTTGGCAAAGTAGGTGAGGATGATGTCGGCACCGGCCCGCTTCATGGCCAAGAGCGATTCCATCATCACTTTTTTGCCGTCGATCCAGCCCTTTTGTTCGGCAGCCTTGATCATGGCGTACTCGCCGCTGACGTTGTAGGCGGCCACGGGCAGATCCGTTGCTTCCTTGACCCGATAGATGATGTCTAAGTAGGCCAAGGCCGGCTTTACCATCACCATGTCTGCCCCCTCGGCTTCGTCCAGCTCCACCTCTTTAATGGCTTCGCGGGCGTTGGCGGGATCCATTTGATAGGTTTTTTTGTCTCCCGACTTGGGCGCGGATCCCAGGGCATCGCGAAAAGGGCCGTAGAAGGCAGAGGCATATTTGGCGGAGTAGGCCAGAATGGCTACGTCGGTGTAGCCTTGGCTATCCAGAGCCTCCCGAATGGCGCCGACACGGCCGTCCATCATGTCGGAGGGGGCCACGATATCGGTTCCCGCTTCCGCCTGGGAGAGAGCCTGCTTAATCAGAACTTCTACCGTCTCATCGTTGAGGATCACCCCGTCCCGCACAATGCCATCGTGGCCGTCGCTGTTGTAGGGATCCAGAGCCACATCCGTCACCACCAAGATCTGGGGGATCTCCTGCTTGATCCGCCGCACCGCCCGCTGGATCAAGCCTTCCGGGTTGAAGCACTCCCGCCCGGTGGGATCCTTTTTCTCTTCCGGCACCACCGGGAACAAAGCCACCGCCAGGATCCCCAAGTTGGCTGCTTCCTCCACCTCCTTGAGGAGCAGATCCAGGGTGTAGCGGTAGCAGCCGGGCATCGACTCTACTTCCTGCCGCTGGTTCTCCCCTTCCATGACAAACAGGGGATAGATCAAATCCTGCACCCGCAGGTGGGTTTCCTGAACCATCTGGCGCAGGGCTTCGGTGCGCCGCAGCCGACGGGGACGGTAGATCAAGTCTTGGCTCATGAGAGCAGCAAAGAAAAAGAGGGCGTCTCTATTTTGCCATGAGGTCGGCGGGGGCCGAGGTGCTCGTCGGGGGAGAGAGGCGATAGCCAGGGCAAGGGGGGAAATGGCGGGCCAGCCAGCAGCGGAGAGTCTCCTTGACAGCTTCGGCTTGGCAGTCGTGCAAAAGGTCGTGGCGCGATTGGGGAAAATCGTGGATCTCACCGTTGGGGAGCCGACAGGCAAAATCCACAGCGCCGGCAGGATTGACGACAATGTCGGCAGAGGTGTAGAGCAGCAAAACCGGCAGCTCCAGCCGATGGGCTTGCTCGAGGCAGCGCCGCCCGCTGCGCACCAGTTCGGCTGTAAATCTGGCCCGCGTTACCCCACACACATAGGGATCTGCCGCAAAGGCGGCCTGCTGCGCTGGCAAGGAAGTCACCCGTGCCGGATCGTAAAGGCCGGTCAAGGCCAACTGGGGAACAACCCTGTCCAACACCTGCAGAAGGGCGTAGGTCAAGGGGGTGAAATAGTGGTCGATGCGGAAGGCCGGAGAGATCAAGATCAAGCCCTGCACCTGCTCAGGATGGGCAAGGGCATATTCCGTAACCCAATTGGCCCCCGCGCTGTACCCACACCAGATCTGCGGGATCCTCTTCTGCGGCCAGACCTGCTGAGTGATCTCCTCCAGATCCGCCTGGTATTGGCCGAAGCGGTCGATCCAGCAGCGGATGCCGCCGGAGCGGCCAAATCCCCGCATATCCGGGGCCAAAACCTCCCATCCCTGGGCAGCTAATTCCTCCGCCAAGGGTTCAAACCCGCCGCCGTGATCCCCTTTGCCGTGCAACAGCAACACCCGCCCACAAGGGGATCCCTGCGGCCAGTGGCGCAAAAAGGCCGGCATCCCGTCCGCCAGCAACACCTCCTGAGATCGACAGATCCCCGGCGAAGGTTGCGGCTGACCCCCATCCAGAGCTCCTAAGTTGCCCAACCGATCAGAAGGCATGGTTAAATCCAATACACATCCGGCAAGACCTGGCAAAGCCGCAGACCTTGTCCTTCTATATTCCGGTCGCCCACGGGCGCCGCAATCTTTCTTTCCAGTCTCAAATATTTCTTAACAATCTTTGCTCTTGCCGGGGATCCCTGTCAGGCCAGGCTGCGTGGCCTTTGGCGGGGGCGTAATGGGAGGATCTTTCGGGGCAAAGCGGGGCCAATGGCGGGAAAGGGAACCGCCGGGAGGTATGATGTTGTGAAGAAGTTTTGCAAAGCCTCAGGTTGGACGGGATCCCGTCGCTGTGGCTATTTGCCCTTGCCTTACCATTGCCTTATCGCTTCCTCGGTTCATTCAGTCGGAAACAGGTTGCTGAAACTATGCTGTTACTGAAAATCTCTGTTTACGCGGTTGTCATCTTTTTTGTTGGGCTTTTTGTGTTTGGCTTTTTGAGCAACGACCCCGCCCGTAACCCCAACCGGCGGGACATGGAGTGAGGGATCCGGGCAGCTTGCGAGCTGCGAAAATAAAATAGCCATCTCCTGAGGGGGGTGCTCGGTATTGGGCATTCCCCCTCAGATTCATAAAGTTCCCAACCCAACCTGGCAGCCGGAATTGTTTACTGGAAGGCGGTAATCAGCAGCGTTTGGGAGCCGGAGCGGTTTTGCTGGTCATAGGCGGTGATCCGGAACTGCCAAATGCCCACAGGATCCCCGGCGGCGACGCGGAAGTCGGTGATGAAGCTACAAAAGGTGGCTCCGGGAGCGCAGTTAGCCTGTTGCGGGCTGAAGAACTCCCGCTGCACGCGCACGCCATTGGGGTTAAACGTTTCCAGCTCAACAAATTGCGTTGGGCGGGCGCCGCCGGGCACACTCACCTGCACCGTAAAAGCCGGTGTGGAGGTGCCCACCCGCACAGAAGTGGGCGCATTGATCAACGAAACCGTTGGGCTTTGGGGGGGAGTGATGATCGTGCCCCCGGAGCTGCCGCCATCTCCACAGGCAGCCAGCCCAGTCGCCAAAAGGCCAGTGGCCAAAAGGGTCAGAGCAGTCCGTTGCATTCCTCTGTTCTCCTCACAAAAATCTGATCGATCCTCGCCGGTTGGATAAGCATCTACCCGCCTCAGGAATTGCCGTTGGGAGCAGCACCACTCTAGGCTACTTTCTGTTGCCGTAGCCTGGGGAAAGATGCGCTTCCACCCAAATCTGCATGGGCTTTTGTGCACAGTTGGCTCCCCTGCTTCAGAGCAGCAGTAAGCGCCGCAGCAGCACCGCCATCACCGCGGCAAAGCTGGCCACAATGAGCTGTCCCGGCAGGGTATAGCCTGAGTAAAGCCTGATCAACCTCAGCAACTCCTGGTTCCAGGGTTGCGTGGCCAAAAGATAGACAATCCCGGTCAGGTGAATCAAGGCCAAAGCCACCAAGCTGCCGGATCCCAGCTCCTGGAGGCCCACCGGGGGGGCTGCCAGCCTCTTGACAGCGGCAGTGCGTTGGCGGACAGAGGAAGAAGGAAGCGAATGGGGATCCCGTTGCCGAAACGCAATCGTCCCGCAGGCCCAGGCAGCCGGCAAAAAACCCAACAAGTAGCCAAAGGTGGGCTGGTGCAGGTACTGCCACCCTCCCCCCTGGGCAAACACCTGCAACCCCGCCAGCCCCAGCCCCAAGTAGACGATCTGGGCGCACACCGCCGCCACCGGCCCCGCCAAACAAGCCGTCAGCAGCACGCCCCCGATTTGCAGCGAGAAGCTATATCCCCCCAGCCCAGGCAGCTCCGGCGGAAAACTCAGATGGGTCAGGGTGCCCAAAATGGTCAGGATCACCCCAATCGCCGTCCAGAGCCATTCCAGAGGAGTCAAAAGCAGGCCAGACCGCATAACCGGGGAGAAATCTTTCCTTATGCTAAAAGAGGAAACGCGCAGGTGCGGTGGGCAAAAGGTGGTCAAAACAGAATGGATTGAACTGGCACAGGCCCTGGCCGATGCTGCCGGAGCAGTGATCCGCCCCTTGTTTCGCGGAGAGCTGCAAGCGGAATACAAAGAAGCCCGCTCCCCCATTGTGACGGTGGCTGACCGGGAGGCAGAACAGGCGATGCGGGCTTTGCTCATGGCCCAGGTGCCGCAACACAGCATCCTTGGCGAGGAGTTTGGCTTTCACCAGACGGGATCCCCTTACACCTGGGTTCTGGATCCCTTGGATGGCACCATTGCCTTTTCCACCGGCAAGCCCACCTTTGCCACCCTGATCGCCCTCTTGGAAGAGGATCGCCCCGTTCTGGGCATCATCGATCAACCGGTGTTGCGCGAGCGCTGGCTGGGGGTGCAGGGAGAACCCACCCAGTGGATTACTCCCTCTTGCCGACGACCCGCCCAGACCAAAACCAACAGCGACCTCAGCCGCGCCTACTTGAGCTGTACCACCCCTGATTTGTTCGCCCACCCCGACCAACAACGGCGTTTCCAGCAGCTCAGTCGAGCAGTACACATCACCTCCTATGGCGGCGACGGCTACCAGTACGGCCTGTTGGCCAGCGGCTGTGTGGATCTGGTGCTGGAGTGTGGCCTCGCCCTCTACGATTTTGCCGCCCTTGTGCCGGTGATCGAGGGATCCGGCGGCGTGATTACTGATTGGTCGGGGGAGCCCCTAACCCGCACCTCTAGGGGAGAAGTGCTGGCGGCGGCCAACCCCAGCTTGCATCGCCAGGCCCTGGCCGCAATTCAAAAAAACGGGAGCTACCCACCAAAATAAGCAGGCTCATTGCCGGGCTTCCACTTGATGTTGCAGCCGAGGCTGGGCTTTTGGTCAGGATCGATGGGCTTGCCCGCCAGCAGGTTATCCAGCGCCGCCCGCAAGTCTTTGCCCGTCACCGGCACATCCGTCAGGCTGGGGCGGCTGTCGTCCAGTTGGCCGCGGTAGACCAGCTTGCGCTCCGCATCGAACAGGAAAAAGTCGGGGGTGCAGGCAGCGCTAAAGGCTTTGGCCACTTCTTGGCTTTCGTCGTAGCAGAAGGGAAAGGTAAAGCCCAAGGTCTCGGCCATCTTCTTCAAGTTCTCGGGGCTGTCGTCGGGGTATTTCTCCACATCGTTGGCGCTGATGGCTACAATGCCGACGCCGCGATCCTTGTAATCTCTGCCAATGCGGGCCAGCTCTTCTTGCACGTGCTTCACATAGGGGCAGTGCTGGCAGATGAACATCACCAGCAAAGCGGGCTTGTCGGCAAAAGTAGAGAGGGAAATGGTTTGGCCGCTCACCACATCCGGCAGGCTGAAGTCAGGGGCCGGGGTGCCCAAAGGCAGCATGGTCGAGGGAGTACGGGCCATAGCAAGCCTCCAACTGTGAACTTTCTGGATCATCCTCATGCTCCCATAGGAATGGGCGGAACGGGATCCCTGCGCTCCAAACCAGCCGGGAACCGCTTTTACAATTGGATAGAGTCTGCAACACTATTTTGTTCGGGAGCTGAGCCTTGAGCACCGCCGTCTTGCCCGCTGCCCCTCTGGTGGACACCCACGTCCACTTGAACTATCCCGACTTTACAGACGATCTACCGCAGGTGGCCGAGCGCTGGCGCCAGGCCGGGATCCGGCAACTGGTGCACTCCTGTGTAACGCCAGCAGAGTTTCCCCAGTTGCAGGCCATTGCCGACCAGTACGCCGAAGTCTTCTTGTCGGTGGGGCTGCATCCTCTGGAGGCGCGCCAGTGGCAGCCGGATCTGGCCGAAAAGATCGCCCAGTTGGCCGCCAGCGACACGCGGGTGGTGGCCGTCGGGGAGACGGGCTTAGATTTTTACAAATCCGACCCGGCGGACATCGAGCGGCAACAAGAATCCTTCCGCGCCCACATTGCCATTGCCCAGGAGCAGGATTTGGCCCTGATCGTCCATTGCCGCGAGGCGGCAGCAGCCACCTATGAGATTCTCCAAGAGGCCCTGGCCACAGGGGGGCCGCTGCGGGTGGTGATGCACTGCTGGAGCGGATCCCCGGAGGAGACGCGGCTGTTTGTGGAGATGGGCTGCTTCATCAGCTTTAGCGGCATCGTGACCTTCAAGAACGCCGAGACCGTGCGCCGGTCGGCCTTGGAGGTGCCCTTGTCCCAGCTTTTGGTGGAAACCGATTGCCCTTTTTTGGCCCCCACCCCTTTCCGCGGCAAGCGCAACGAGCCGGCCTACGTGCAGCGGGTGGCCCAAACCCTGGCGGAGCTGTTGCGGATCCCCTTGGAAGACCTGGCCCAACAGACCAGCCAAAATGCCGCCCGCCTCTTCCGCCTGCCCCAGCCCCCTTTGTGAAGGAGAGTGGAGAACTTTTGAATTCCTTAAGCTTTTCCCTTGCGGCTCTGTAACTTCCCGGCAGGGGGCGTTATCGTGAAAGAGGGAGTGTAGCTTTCAATACTTCTGCGCTTCCTTATGTAGAGATGGCTATGGAGAACTTGGCCCCTGCAGCCTGTACCAGCCGGGATGCCCTCATCAACCGCATTACCCACCAGATCCGGCAATCTTTGGAGCTGGATCAGATCCTGAGGGCAACGGTGGAGGAGGTGCGCGCCTTTTTGGGCACGGATCGGGTCAAGGTGTACCGCTTCGACCCGGAAGGTCATGGAACGGTGGTGGCGGAAGCTCGACAAGCTGAGCGGCTGCCCTCTCTCCTGGGTTTGACTTTTCCGGCGGGGGATATTCCTGAGCAAGCGCGGCAGCTGTTTCGCCTGGCCCAGGTGCGGGTCATCGTGGATGTGGAGGGCCAGACCCGCTCCCTCAGCCAGCCGGAGCCACTGGGCCGCTTTGCCCAGGCCCAGCCTTTGCCTCTAGGAGAGGTGCCGCAGCGGCCGGTGGATCCCTGCCATGCCCATTACCTCAAGTGTATGGGGGTGGCCTCTTCCCTGGTGGTGCCCCTCCTGCATCACCAGCAATTGTGGGGGCTCTTGGTCTCCCACCACACCGAGCCGCGCTCCTACTCTGCTGAGGAGCTGCAGGTGGTGCAGTTGGTGGCGGATCAGGTGTCGATTGCCATTGCCCAGGCGGAATTGCTGGAGCAGGCGCGGCGGAAGGCGCAGCAGGAACGCTTGATTAACCAAATTGCGGCGCTGGTGTACTCGCCGCTTCACCCCGAAACCACCCTGAGCACCGTCCTGGAGCAGCTTACCGCCCAGCTCCAAGGGATCGGGGCGCGGCTGCGCATCCAGTTCATGGGCTTGGAGACTCTCCACTGCTATGGGAGCCAGCCGCCGGCAGGATACGACGCCTGGCTGCAGGAGCAGGTGGGAAGAGGCAAGTCGGCAGGGGACGGGGTGAGAACCTGGTCGCTTTCGCAATTGGAGAAGTGGCCAGAACTGCGGTCGCAGGTGCAGCAGACGCCCATCCGCGGGCTGCTGGCGGTGCCGCTGCTTTGGAACGAGCAGGTGGTGGGCTGGCTGAGCGTGTTTCGTGGCGCCATCTGCCAAGAGACCCACTGGGCCGGCTACCGCTGGCCCGCCCAAGGGGAAGGTTGGGAGGATCCCCGTCAACAACTGCCCTTGATCTCTTTTGCCGCCTGGCGGGAGCTGAAAATTGACGAGCCCAAGGCTTGGTCGGCCCCAGAGCTGGAGCTCGTCAGCCGCGCTGCCGTGCACCTGGCCCTCTCGATCACGCAAAACCAGCTCTACCGGCAGTTGCAAGATCTCAACGCCCGTCTGGAGCAGGAGGTGCAGGAGCGGACGGCGGCCCTGCAGCGCTCTCTAGCAATGGATGCCCTCTTGCAGCGGGTCACCGACCAGGTGCGCACCACCCTGGACGAAGCCCAGATCCTGCGGGCAGTGGTGCAGGAGTTGGCTCTGGGGCTGCCCATCCAAGGCTGCGATCTCTGTCTCTACGATCCGGAAGCCGGCCAGGCCACGGTGCGCTACGAATACACCGCCGCCCTGCCGCCCGCCGGCGGGATCGCTCTAACCCTAGCCGACTACCCGGATCTCTACCGGCAACTGCAAAGGGGGCAAGCGGCGCAACTGTGCCATTTGTCGGGGCAAAGCTGGATCCCGCGGCGGGAAGGGCTGACCCTGCTGGTATGTCCGCTGCGGGAGGATCAGGCCGTGTTGGGCGATCTGTGGTTGGCCAAGCCGGCAGACGAGTGCTTCTCTGAGCTGGAGGTGCGGGTGGTGCAGCAGGTGGCGGATCACTGTGCCATCGCCATCCGCCAGGCCCGTCTCTACCAGGCCTCGGTGCAGCAAATCAGCGAGCTGGAACGCCTCAACCGCCTCAAAGATGATTTCTTGAGCACCGTCTCCCACGAGCTGCGCACCCCCATCACCAACATGAAAATGGCCATCCAACTGCTGAAAATGGCCCGCACCCCGCAAAAACGGGAGCAATACTTGCAAATCCTGGAGCAGGAGTGCGAGCGCGAGGCGGAATTGGTCAGCGATCTGCTGGATCTGCAGCGGCTGGAGCAGGGATCCAAGCCCCTTCATCTCGAAGAAGTGTCCCTGGCCGCCTGGCTGCCCACTGTGCTCCAGCCCTTTGTGCAGCGGGCCCAGGCCAATCAGCAACAGTTGCGGTGGCAGATTGACCCAGCGGTGGGCAAGGTGGTGACGGATCAGGTGGGTCTGGAGCGGGTGGTGCAGGAGCTGGTCAACAACGCCTGCAAGTACACCCCGCCTCACCACCGCATCACGGTGACGGCGCGCCGCCTCAGCCCTGAACAAGTGCAAATTCGGGTTATCAACGAGGGGGTGGAGATCCCCCGCAGCGAGTGGGAGCGCATTTTTGAGAAGTTCTACCGCATCCCCAGCGGGGATCCCTGGAAGCGGGGCGGCACCGGCCTGGGGCTGGCTTTGGTTAAGCAGTGGATGCAGCGGCTGGGGGGCAGCGTCTCTATAGAAAGCGGCCAGGGCAAGACCTGCTTTACCCTGGTGTTGCCGCAGGGATCCCTGCAGCAGCCGCCCCTGAGTCGCAACTGTGCCTAGACCCATGAGTAATTGCCACCCAGAAGCGCTGCAACGGGCGGTTGAGCAATTCAACCGGGGGGAATTCTACGCCTGCCACGACACTCTGGAGGCGCTGTGGATGGAAGCGGTGGATCCGGAGCGGCGCTTCTACCAGGGGCTGTTGCAAACCGCCGTGGCCTACTACCACCTGCAAAACGGCAACCGCCGCGGCTGCATGATCCTGCTGGGGGAGGCCAACCGCAAGCTGGCCGATTTTCTGCCCACCTACGCCGGCTACAACCTGCAAGCTCTCTGGGAAGCCAACCAGAGTCTCCTGCAAGAGCTCTTTTGCCTCCAGCCTGAGGATCCCTTGCCCTGGGTGGCCCCTCCTGTCCTGAGAACCGTTGACGACAGGCCCGATCGCGAGGCTTCTTGGAATCTCCCAGAACCCCAGTAGCTACCGACGCTTGGAGCGACGAGCTTGCCGTTCTGCCTCGCTGCGCCGCCGCCGATCCCGCCAGTCGATAAAGGTGATGTAGCCAACGCCCACAGTGACAGCCGTCAAGAGCAAAAAGATGCTGCCGTAGGCGAGGCGGACAACCCAGGGCAAGTCAATTTCCATAGAGCAGGACGAAGTCTTTTAGCAACAACAGGGCCAGGCGGGATCCACTACATGCCGTTACGGCCCCAGACCACAAAGGCAATGGAAAGGGCAAAGAAAGCAGCAACGGCAACCCAGCCAAAGGTGATGATGTCCATAGATCTAGCCAAGCAAAGAAGGCTCATCGGGGTGATCCCATTTTACGGGATGGGATCCCTTGTCAACGGACATTTGCGAGCACCTTATTCTCAGTTCAAACTGGCTACAGTGGGGTCAAATCCAAAACATCTGAGCCAAACGAGGGGGGATCCGATGGTACTGGAGACATTGCCGCTGGTGGCCGCGGTGGCCATCGCCATTTTTGTGCTGGTTTTCTGGGTGCGGGTGGTTCGGGAGGCCATCTGGACGGCGGTGGGGATCGTAGTCCTCCTGGCCGTGCTGTACGTGGTCTTTAGGATTGGCCCGCGGCAGGTGCTGCAAGAGCTGCGGGATCCCTTTGCTCTTCTGGATCAAGTGTGGCAGGTAATCGTCGCCTGGTTCCAGGCCCTTTTCCCCTAGTGCGCTATCTGATGCACAATTACAATGGACTGGGCCTGGGTTGGGGCTGCTGGCCCTTCTCCTTTGCTCTGCAAGTCTGACGCGCTCCGATTGCTGGCCATGCCTTCCGACTCCCCACAGGATCCCCAACAAGGGCACCTAGACCCTGCCCTGGAAGACGGGATCCCAGTTCCCGAAGACATCCAGGTGGAGGTGGAGGACTTGGGGGAGCGCTGCCGCCATGTGCAGGGCCGCGTCCTCATCCCGGTGGAGCGGCAGTGGGTTTGGCAGGTTTTAACCGATTACGACCATCTGGCGGAGTTCATTCCCAACTTGGTGGAAAGCCGCCTCCTCGGCAGCGAGAATGGCCGCAAACTGGTGCGCCAGGTGGGATCCCAGAAGGTTTTATTTGCCCGCTTTTCGGCGGCAGTGGTGCTGGCCATTGAAGAAATCTTTCCCCACCAGCTTCGCTTCCAGGAGGTGGAAGGGGATTTTCTCCTTTTCGAGGGGTTTTGGGAACTGGCCGAGTGGCTAAACCATCAAACTTTGCTCACCTACCACTTGCAGGTGAAGCCGCCGCGTCGCATGCCGGTCGGCCTGGTGGAACGGCGCCTCCGCCGGGACTTGGCCTTTAACCTCCAGGCGATTCGGGAGCGCTGCCTGAGTCTATGTTCCCAATAGGGTGTGCCATCCCTCACCCCCAGCCCCTCTCCCAAAGGGAGAGGGGAGCTACGGATCTAGGCCAGAGCTTTGCGGCAGCCTGATTTGTTGGATATTGGCAGTTTACATTTGCCGGCTGGGATCCCAGGTTAGCGCAGCAGACCTTCACTTCTTAGGGTTCAGGCGGCCATCGAGGGTTGTCTTTGGGTTTGTGGGTTGGCTATCGGCAGGGTGAAGTGGAAGGCACTGCCCTGGTTGATCCCTCCCGATTCGGCCCAGATGCGCCCCCCCATCGCCTCGATGATCAGCCGGCAGATGGCCAGCCCCAAGCCCGTCCCGCCCACAGAACGGCGCAGGGATCCCTCTGCCTGGTAAAACCGCTCGAAAATGACCTGTAAGCGCTCCGGTTCAATGCCGCGTCCACTGTCGGCCACAGTAAATCTCACCATCGCTTCTCCAGGTTCGCCGGCTGATGGCTCCACCTCTGCCCGGATCCAGATCCGCCCGCTGGGAGGAGTAAACTTGCAGGCATTGTCCAACAGCTTGCGCAAGACCTCCACCAGCCATTCCCCATCCGCCTTGACCATCGGCAGCCGTCTGGGCAGCGCCTGCTCGATGGTGGGTAACTCCTCGTGCCGCCGTCGCGCTTTGACGTTGCTCAGGGCCAGCTCCACGCATTCTTGGGCAGACAACGGCTCGATATGCCAGCGAACGCGACCGCTTTCCAGCTTGGAGAGGGTGAGAAAATCCTGCACCAACTCCCGCAGCCGACCGGCATCTTGCAGAGCCGCATTCAACATCTCCTGGCGCATCTCCAAGGGCATATGAGGATCGCTGGCCAACGACTCCAGACACACTTGAATGGTGGACAAAGGGGTGCGCAGCTCGTGCCCGATCACAGCGATCAGCTCCGACTTGGCCCGATCCAGATCCTGCAATTGGCGATTCAGCTCTTCCAGGTGCTGGTAGGCTTCTGCCTGTAAGAGGGCCACCCCCACTTGATTGGCAATGGCTTCTGCCAACTCCAGAGTGGCCGGCTGCCAGCGGCGAGGGTGTTCGTGGTGCAGCTCCAATAGGCCCAGCAACCGCCCCTGATAGAGAATCGGCAGAGCCACCCAAGCGCGAATTTGGGCCGGCTGCCACAGCTCCGGCAGGCAATGCAGACGCGGATCCTTCTGGCTGTCCTCGCAACACACCAGGTGTGCTGAGGCCATTGCCTCCTGCAGAAAAGGGTTGCTTTGCACGGGCCAGAGGGATCCCTTGAGGCTGCCCATTCTCAGGGTGTGATACTCGTGCTCGATCTGGACAGCAGGAACCTGGCCATCGTAGCGGTAGATCAAACAGCGCCCCACTCCTGCCGCTTGCCCCAGTTCCTGCACCGCAATGGTCAGGATATCGCCGGGATGCAAAGACTGGCGAATGGCGCTGCTGATGCGGTTGATCAAGCGTTCCTTGCGCTCTTGAGCCTGAATGGTGCGATAGGCCCGCTGCAGCTTGTATTGCCCTGCCTGAAGATAGGTGATCAGCCGCTCGGTGAAGGGCCCTGGATTCAGTTGACTGGCAGAGTTTTGCAGGGATCCCTCCAGATGCTGGCGGATCGGCTCCAAGCGAGGGGCCAGATCTGGACGGTAACCGAGGATCTTGGGCAGCAGTGCCAAAGCCGCCTGGGCGGCGACCAGGCGATCAAACGACCAGACGCCATCGAACTGTCGGGCTGCGTCCATATCGCTGCCTTGCCAGGGCCGCTCCCGACACACTAAGCAGGTGGTGTAGTGGGCATCGATGACGATCAAATGCCACTCCTGGGCCAGCGGATCCTCGAGATTCACAGGAATAAAGTGAGGGAGCAGGTCGGCCTGAGTCCAATCGGTCTCGGGACTGGCCAGCACAAACACATCTTGGGCAACCGCGCTGATGCGACGGTAGCGCCGCGCCTCCTGGCGGTAGTAGCGCTCTTTTTGAAAATTGGCGAACACCCACGGGGATCCCTGACCTTGCAACACCTGATCCTCGATGGCACGGCTAAGGGCAACCAGAGAAGACTTGAAATAAAGCTGCGGGCGCAGATGGGGCACGGCCTGTAGCAGATCGCTCAATAGGGAAGTCCGACTCTGACGGCTCTGGCGGGATCTAGGGCGGGTAGAAGTCATAGCCCTATTGGCAAGTTCGGTTGGCAAGGAGTAACTTAGCCGTGGAGAAAGCGCCTGGGGGGCTGGCCTAGGTTTAGTCTAGCGGTTGGCTTCTGCAGCAAGGCGAACTTAACGAGCTGCAAGATCTGGCTAACTTGGACTAAGAATTGTAAAGTTGCGTGTAGACTCAATGTCGGGATCCCGGTACAGCCAAGAAGACGTGCAGCAGATCCTCCAGCGGGCCATTGCCCGCCAGCCGCGCCTGGGCGAGTTTACCCGCGCCCAGTTGCAGGAGATGGCCGCCGAACTGGGGATCTCACCCCAAGAGCTGGACCTAGCCGAACAGGAATGGAAGGCTTGGCAAGAGCTGAACAACCAGCATCGCGAGTTCCAGCGCTACCGCCGTCGGCAGTTTTACCAGTTGCTGGGCCGATATGCAATTGTCAACAGCTTTCTGCTGGGCTTGGACTGGCTTTCCGGCGGGGGGCTATCTTGGTCGCTGTTTATACTCATGGGCTGGGGCTTGACAGTTTCTCTTAAGGGCTGGAACGCCTACCAGACGGAGGGGGAACGCTACGAGAAAGAGTTTCGCCAGTGGCAGAAGAAACGTAAGAAGCAGCTCCAGCGTCGATGAGAAACATCTCGTCTCTCTGCTTTGAGCAGAGGTGGTCTTAGAAAGAGGCTAGCGGCAAATGCTAGTATAGGTACTTGGCAGAGGCAGATGCCTGTGCGGGCGTAGTTTAATGGTAAAACCGCAGTCTTCCAAACTGCTGTTGTCGGTTCGATTCCGTCCGCCCGCTTCCCACCACCCAAAGCCATAAACCCGCTCCAGATAAGCACTTCCAGTCTCGACCCTCAGTCGAGAGTGGGTGGAGTTTGGGGTAAAAGGGGGTAAATTGGGTGCGTAGGGTGATCGCAACTTGATCGCAACTTAACCAGCATGGAGAAGGACATCATTCACTTCGGTACGGATAAAGGTAAGATCCGCTTGCTCTGGACGTACCGAGGCAAACGCTACGGCTTGTCCACCGGCATTCCCGACAGTGCGGCAGGGCGGCGGGTGAAGTCGGAAGCTGGTTGTCTTGGTTGAGCTTCTCGATGAGGAGTTGGATGAAGAAGCTGCTTTCAGATCCCTGCGGCCGAAGTATAAAGACAGCATAGCTGTTGAACCAAAATGCGCTCCTTCCTCCCACAATCTGACCGGCAACTTTTTGTTAATCAAAGCTTAATCCCAAAATAACTTGCAGATAACTTTTGGATCATTGTTGTTGAGGTATAGATATTCTGAGCTGTACTCCACCCCGGAAATAAGGGAAAATCCGATGTGCCAGATCGGCAGTAAAGTGAGAGTGAACACAAGACCCAATTTCGGAGTGGTTAGGAGAATCGCCGTGCGTCCTCTATCTCTGTTGGCGGTGCTTTGCAGCGTGGCTTTTGCCCAGCCTTTTGCGTGGGGATCCCTGAACCCAGCCTGGGCCAAGCCTTCCGGGACATTGCGCTTGTACACTTCCCAACCCGATGCAGACGCTCAGAAAACCGTGGCTGCGTTTCGAGAAGTTTATCCAGAAGTTTCCGTGGAGATCTTTCGCTCCGGCACCGAGGAGGTGATCAGCCGCTTTTTGCTGGAAGCAGAAAAGGGCAGTTCCCAAGCCGATGTGTTGCTGGTGGCCGATGCGCCTACTTTTGAGTTGCTGAAATCCCGCAATTTGCTGGAGTCCTACTGCAGCCCTGAAGCCAAGGCCATCGCCGCCACCTACTACGATCCAGACTGCCGCTACTTCGGCACCAAGATCCTGGCCACGGTGATCGTTTACAACACGGCCAAAGCCCAGCCTGTCGATAGCTGGGCAGCCCTAGCCCAGGTTCCGGAAGGCCAGCTGGTGATGCCCAGCCCCACCTATTCGGGTGCTGCCGCCTACAATTTGGGGGTGATCACCCGTACCCCCGGCCTGGGCTGGGAGTGGTACGAAGCGCTGAAAAAGAACAAAACTGTGCTGGTGCAGGGCAATGGCGCTGTCGCCCGCAACGTCGCCGGTGGCGAACAAAGCTACGGCATGGTGGTGGACTT
This sequence comes from Synechococcus sp. H55.7, assembly GCF_047462395.1. Lineage (NCBI taxonomy): Bacteria > Bacillati > Cyanobacteriota > Cyanophyceae > Synechococcales > Synechococcaceae > Synechococcus > Synechococcus sp. H55.7. Next base: position 15,962 of record NZ_JANSJD010000001.1, on the reverse strand, counting down.
TCTTGCCATTCGCAGCCGCAACGAGGGATCCCCGGTGGAGGTAGTTTATCCCAAGGAGGGCGTGCCGGTGATTACCGAGCCGGTGGGAATTGTAAAAGGAACGCCCAACCTGGAAGCTGCCCAGGCTTTTGTGGACTTCTTGCTGTCTCAGAAGGGGCAGGAGGTCGCTGCTGAGATGGGCTACATGCCGCTGCGGCAGGGTGTGACGCCGCCAAAAGGTTTCCCCGCTTTGAGCGAGCTGAAGATCTTGAGCGCCCCGGCAGCGGAGTTGGCCAAAAGCCGCGAAGCCGACAAGGCCCGCTTTGCCAAGTTGTTTGAGGAATAGGTGGGATCTAAGGGCGTGGTCTAACGTTTCTGGGGGAGGGCTTGAGCAAAGGGTTAAGGCACCCCATCATTCCCTGGCTGGTGGCTGTAGCGGGCCTTTTGGTTTTGACCCATGCCTATCCCCTCTGGAAGCTGTTGCAGCGAGCCTTGAGCAGCGAAGGGGAAGGGCTTTCCTTTGAGAACATCCGCTGGTTGCTGGAAACGCCCCGCGTCCATCTGGCGCTGGTTCACAGCCTTTGGGTGTCGACGGTCTCAGCCACATTGGCGCTGGTCGGCGGCCTGGTGCTGGCGGTACTCACCACCCAGACAGATTTGCCGGGCCGCGGCATCCTGCGGGTGCTCTTTTTATCTCCCCTCGTGGTTCCGCCCCAGGTTTTGGCCTTGGCCTGGATCCAATGGGCCGGGCCGGTGGGCTATTTGCAGCAGGGACTGCGCTGGATTTTGGGGAAGCAGGGATCCCTGTGGAGCTTCTACACGCCGGGGGGGATCATTCTGCTGCTGGCTCTTTTTGTGCTGCCAATTGCCTACCTGACGCTGGTGGCGGGCTTGAGCCGGCTCTCCAGGCAAGCTCAGGAGGCGGCCCAACTGGATGGGGCAAACCTGCTGCAGGTTTGGCTCTTCATCACCCTGCCCCTGTTGCGGTCCTCTGTGGCGGCAGCGGCGGCGCTGGCCTTCCTGGGGGCCTGGGGCAATTTCGGGATCCCGGCCTTGCTGGGGATCCCAGGACGCTACCTGACTTTGCCCACCCTGCTGTACCAAGAGGTGATCAACTTCGGCGGGGATGGGTTTGGGCGCAGCGCGGCGCTGGCGTTGCTCTTTGGCCTGCCGGCCCTCTTCTTTTTGGCCTGGTCACAGCAGCCTCAGGAGGGGCTGGATCCAGGCGAGGCCCCTCCGGATCCCTATCGCTTGGGCTGGCTGGGTTGGCTGCTCAGCGGGATCCTCTTCGCCGCAGCCTTGCTGCTCATTCTCGGGCCTTTGCTGGCCATGGCTGCAACTGCCCTGCTGCGGGCCTATGGCCTGCCCTTAGTCTGGTCTAACCTGACGCTGGAGCATTTCCGCATGGTTCTCTTTGAGCTGGAGCGGGCCCGCCGCGCCACGCTGCACAGTTTGGGCTTGGCGGGAGGAGCAGCGCTGCTCTGCAGCGGGATGGCGACGATCTTGGGCTATGCTCTGACTCGGTTGAAAGTACGGCTGCTGGCGCTGCTCAGCTTCCTCGTGGACTTGCCCTATGCCCTGCCGGGCCTGATTTTTGCGTTGTCCCTCATTTTGGTGTGGTTGCCCCCGCCCCTGCCGGGGCTGAGCCTCTACGGCACCCTAGGGCTGATCCTGATGGCCTATCTGGGACGGTTCTTGGCCCTGGCGCTACAGCCACTGCAAGCTGCTTGGTGCAGCCTGGACACCAGCCTAGAGGAGGCAGCCAGCCTGGATGGGGCATCTCTGCTGCAAACCTTTCGCCACATTCTGCTGCCCCTGCTGGCACCGGCCTTAACGGCAGCGGTGTTGCTGGTGTTTTTGCAATCTTTTGCCGAGCTGACCCTCTCTGCCCTCTTGGTAACCTCCCGCTCGGAAACCTTTGGGTGGCTCATCTTTGGCTTGCAACAAGGGGGCTACACCCACCAGGCGGCGGCCCTGAGCACCCTGCTGCTGATCGTCCTGTTGGGTCTAGCCGCAGGGATCCAGGCGCTGCGGCGGCAGGTCGGGCAGCCTTGAGCAGGGGATCCCACCAGATCCTTCACGGATGGGGGTCGATGGTGGTGGTGCGACGGATGGGTTGCCCCTTCAGGGTATTGCCTTCTACTGTTTTCACCCAGCCTTGCCCTGGCACAAATCGGTACTGCACATCCGCCTCAGACCCACCGAGCAGATCCCCTTCGACATTGAAGACACGGGTTTCCCGCTGCCAGCCTCCTGGCCCGGTCGGTGTGCCGCTCGACTCGGTGGAGTAGGTTTGGCCGCGAGAGTTGCTGAATTGGCCGCTGCGTTGCCAGCCTTGTCCCGCTTGGCCCTCGATCAGGCCCGAGCTGCTGCCCACCGTCTCGCCCTCGGCGTTCTGCACTGTGGTGTTGCCCTGCCGTTGCCAACCCTCACTTGTGCGAGTCGTGGTGTGCCGATGGTTCAGGTTCCAGGTCTGGCCTTGTTGGGTGGTCACTTGGCCGGAATAGTCCCCTTCCACCCCTTGACCGGGGGATCCCTGGCCGGAATAGGTGCCACTACCGGCTCTGCCGCTTGGCCCGCTGCGAGTGTAGGTGCCGGAGTGGGTAAAGGTGCGTTCGCCGCTTGGGGTTAGGGATCCACCCGTTGGCGGGGGAGCGGTGCGGGCGCGTTGACGGGGGCGAGCCTGCGCAAAGGGAGCAAGCGTCATCAGGAGGGCAGTAGCTAATAATAGGCAAAAGCTTGCATTTTTCATCATTTTCATGTTCGAGACCCCTTGAGAAGTTGCCAATCATAACCTGGGCTGGGCGCTCATTTCATCTGACTCTGACTGCGGCCTGAGGGTTCACTTTCTGAGGGGATCCCGGCCAGATATAACCTGCTCTTAATGTCGGTGCAGTATTCTCGGATGTGCCTTTAGCGAGTGCAACTGCCTTTTTCTATGAACACCCGTCGTACTTTCCTGGCTTTCGCCGCTGGCTTGGTGGCTGCCTTCCTGGCTGCCGACAGCTTTGCCCAGTCTCCTGCCAACGTCAAAGTTTGGATTGCCTTTACCGATAACCGTCTCGATTGGGCCCGCGCAAAAGCGGCAGAGTTTAACAAGCAATTTCCTCAGTACAACGTAACTGTTGAGGGCTACGGCAACTACGAAGAAATTCAACAGGCCACCGACCTGGCCATTCAACAAAATGCAGCTCCTTCGGTGGTGCAGTGGTTTGAGGTGGGCACCCAACGGGCACGGGATTTCGGCTATTTCAAGTCCATCGCCGATGCGCTGGGCAACCGCACCGAGGTGAACGGGATCCCGGTGAACTTCGACGATTTTATCGAGCCGGTGGTGAGCTACTACACCCTGGACGGCAAGTTCACCTCCATGCCCTGGAACAGCTCCAGCCCCATCCTCTACTCCAACACCGCCATTTTGAAGAAAGCCGGGATCGAGAAGCCGCCGGCCACCTGGCAGGAGCTGGAAGCCGCCTGCGAGAAGATCATGGCGCTTCCCGACGCTCCTCAGGGCTGCGTCACCTGGCCCAACCACGGCTGGTTCTACGAGCAGTGGATGGCGCAGCAAGATGCTCTCTTGGCCAACAACGAAAATGGCCGTGCCGCCCGGGCCACCCAGGTCTTTTTGGACTCGGAGCCTTCAGTAGCCATTGCTACTTGGTGGAAAGGGATGTACGACAAACGCTACTACATCTACAGCGGCAAGCAGCGGGATTGGGCGGCCACGGAGCAGGCCATCCAAACCGGCACCGTTGCCATGGCCATCACCAGCAGCGCCGACGCGGCCAACATCACCAACGCCGCCAAGCAGAACAACATCGAGCTGGTCACCACCCGCATGCCCTACAACGCCGACAAGGGTTGGACGGGGAACTTGATTGGGGGCGCCAGCCTTTGGTTGGTGAAAGATCTGCCCAAAGAGGTGGAAGAGGGGGCGCTGACCTTCATGTTGTGGCTGAATAACACCGAAAATGCTGCCGAATGGCACAAGGTAACCGGCTATCTGCCCATTCGCAAAAGCTCGGTAGCCTTGCTGGAGTCGCAGGGCTGGTTCAAGGAAAACCCCAACTTCTTCACCGCCAGCGACCAAATCAACAACTCCAAGGTCACTCCTGCCACCCGTGGGGCGCTGTTGGGGGCTTTTCCCGAGATTCGCAATGTGGTCACCCAAACCATGGAGGATCTCATGCTCAAAGGCGGGGAGCCGGCCCAAGCCATGGCCAAGGCCAACGAGACTGCCAACCGCCTGCTGGCCGAGTACAACTCCCTCTATCAGTAATTGGTTAGGAGCTAGGATGCCGCCAGATTGACGGCGAAATCGAGGATAGGGGGTGGGCGGCGGCCTGCCCCTTTCCTGGCTTTTGCAAGGTTAGAGGGGAGAGAGAACATGGGGCAATGGATCCAAGTGCTGGTGCCGCTGTTGGCGGGGTTGATAGGGGCCCTCTGGGTGGGATCCCGTTTTCGGCGCATCGAGCGGCCTGTGCTGCTGGGGGCGGCTCTGGGGGGGCTGGCAGGAGGGCTGGGATCCCTGATCTTCATGGTGCCGCTGGATTTTTGCACCTTTGCGCCGGAGCGCAAGGTCATCGACCTGGTTTTTGGTGTGGGGCTGGTGCTGGCGGGCATGGCCATCCCTCTCTGGCCGCTGCTGGCGTGGATCCGCAAGGAACAGGAGCGCCGCCTGGGGATCCAAAGAGCAACTCCCCAAGAGAGGGGTATCTTCAAGCAGGGGTGGCTGGCCTGGCTGCTTCTGTTGCCCACCTTCACGATCTTGGTGGTGTTTCTCTACTACCCAGGGCTGGATACCCTGCGCCTTTCCACCCTGCTCACCTTTGTGGGGGCGCCGCGCAGCCGCTTCGTTTGTGTGGATAACTTTACTGCCTTGCTGACGGATGCCGCCTATCTGCGCAGCCTGGGGATTACCTTTGCCATTTCGGCGGCCATCGTGGTGCTGGGACTGAGCGGATCCCTGTTGATCGCCACGTTGGCCTACCAGCCCATTCGCGGAGCGGCGATCTATCGCATCTTGCTGATCTGGCCCTACGCCATTTCGCCGGCGGTGGCCGGGATCATCTTCTTCATCCTGTTCAACCCTTTGGGCGGCGTAGCTAACTATTTACTGGGGCTGGTAGGGATCCCACGTTTGAACTGGCTGAGCGATCCCAACTTGGCCCCTTGGGTGGTGATCTTTGCCAGCGTTTGGAAGCAGATGGGCTACAACATTTTGTTTTACCTGGCCGGTCTACAAAATCTGCCCAAAGATCTGCTGGAGGCGGCTGCCATTGACGGAGCCGGCGCTCTTCGTCGCTTTTTTGCCATTACCCTACCCCTGCTTTCCCCCATCACCTTCTTTTTGGTGATTACCAACATGACCTATGCATTTTTCGATATCTTTGGCACCATTGATTTGCTGACTGCCGGCGGCCCTTCGGGATCCACCTCGGTGTTGATCTACGAGATCTACAAAATTGGAGTGTCTTCGGGAAATTTGGGCAGGGCTGCTGCGCAATCCATTGTGCTGTTTCTCATTGTGGTGGGGCTGACGATCCTGCAATTTCGCACCACCGAGCGGAATGTGACCTACGGCGGATAATCTCTGCTGCAAGGGGAGGTGCATCGAAGTTTGCAGCAGCCCCTGTGTGATGAGCGAGAAGAAAATCGGCAAGAATGGTGGCCGAGCAATCTAGGGATCCCCAATGGCTGCAAAATCCAACCCCTCGACCTGCCGGCGCAACTTCGGGAAGCTGGGCATCTTGCTGGCGGCCATTCTGTTGCTGTGGCTCCTCTGGGGAGCCCCGGCAGGCAGCCAAACCCGTCTCAATTTCAGCAATGCCGATCTGCAGGGTCAGGATTTGTCCGGCCAAGATTGTCGGGGCAGCAGCTTTGTCGGGGCCAACTTGCAGGGCGCCGATCTGCATGGGGCCAACCTTGCGGGGGCGGCATTTACCAAAGCCAATCTGGCAGAGGCCAATCTGTCGGGCGCCGACTTGAGCAATAGCCTCTTGGATCTGGCCAATTTGGCCGGAGCCGATCTCAGGGGGGCCAACCTTACAGGGGCGATTGCCGCGCGAGCGGCTTGGCAGGGGGCGCAGATTGCCGGCGCCGATTTCAGCGAGGCCTACGTGGATCGGGCGGCTCTGCGGCAGTTGTGCGAGCGAGCCGAGGGATCCCACCCCGTGACAGGCGTTGCCACTTGCGAGAGTTTGGGCTGCCCTCAGTGCAAAAAGTGACGCCTGCCGGTGCAGACCATGGCAATACCGGCAGCGTTAGCGGCAGCGATGGAATCGGCATCCCGAATGCTGCCTCCCGGCTGAATGATGGCGCGGATCCCGGCCCGGACGGCTGCCTCCACACTGTCGGCAAACGGGAAAAAGCCGTCGCTGGCCAAAACCGCTCCCGCCGCCCGCGCGCCGGCCTGCCTGAGGGCGATCTCCACGGCCCCCACCCGGTTCATTTGGCCGGCCCCAATGCCCATCGTCTGTCCCTGCCGGGCGACAACAATGGCGTTGGATTTCACGTGCTTGCAAACGATCCAGGCAAACTCCAGATCTGACCACTCTGCCGGGGTGGGCTGGCGCTCGGTCACCACCCGCCAGGACTGTTGGCGGTCGGATCCCTGGAGCCGGTCCGCCTCTTGCACCAGGAAGCCCCCGGCCAGGGTGCGAAGGGTCTGGGCCGGCCCCACACAAAAGTCCGGCAAGACCAAGACCCGCAGGTTTTTTTTAGCCGCCAGCTGCTCAGCCGCCTCTGGGGTGCAAGCGGGGGCAACTACACATTCCAAAAAAGGCTCCGCCAGGCGCTGGGCGGTCTCCCGATCCAAGGTTTGGGTAAGGGCGACGATGCCCCCAAAGGCCGAAACCGGGTCGGCAGCCAGCGCCGCCTCCAGGGCAGCAGCCAGCGATGGGCGCACAGCCACGCCACAGGGGTTGTTGTGCTTCACCACCACCGCCACCGCCTGTCCGGGGTCGTGCTCGCCGGCCAGACACAGGCTCAATTCCGCCGCCAGAGCGCGGGCCGCCTCCAGATCCAGCAGGTTGTTGTAGCTTAGCTCCTTCCCTTGCAATTGTTGGGCCCGATGCCAGCCGGGGGCAGCCGGATCCACCACGTACCAAGTGGCAGCTTGGTGGGGGTTCTCCCCATAGCGCAGGCGCTGCCAGGGGATCCCTCGCAGTTGAAAAACAGGTTCGGGAGCGGTCGGGGGAGCTTGAGACTGCCGGGCCAGGTAGTTGACGATGGCGCGGTCGTAGGCCAGCACCTGCTCAAAAGCCCGACGGGCACACTGAAAGCGAAACGCCAACTGCTCCGTTTCCCCATCCCCGCCGGATAACAGTTGTAAATACCGGGGATATTGGCTGGGATCCGTCAGCACCGTAACGTAGGGATAATTTTTGGCTGCCGCCCGCGCCAAAGTGGGCCCGCCGATATCGATTTGCTCAAAAGCTTCCGCCAGAGACACCTCTGCCTGCGCTACCGTCTGCTCAAAAGGGTAGAAATTGACCACCACCAGTTGGATGGGAGGGATCCCCAGCGCCTCCAGATCCGCTTGGTCTGCGGGATGATCCAGACGGGCCAAAATGCCGGCGTGAATGCGGGGGTGCAGCGTCTTCACCCGTCCCCCCAGGATCTCTGGCGCGCCGGTGTGGGCCGAAACAGGCGTGACCGGGATCCCGGCTTCTGAGAGCACCCTGGCCGTGCCCCCGCTGCTGAGCAGTTGAAAGCCGTGCTCCTGGACAAGGGCCTGGGCCAGCGGGATGAGCCCGGTCTTGTCGGAAACACTCAACAAAGCTACAGGATTCTGAAGCAGCATCGGACGGCGTGATCAGTCAAAAACAGCTCAGCGCCCCCACAGCATACCGCGTCAGCCGCCCCATCTTCCGAGTGACTTGGATTTTTACAGACCAACACCTCTCTTGCTAAGAATATTCTGAGCCGCCGCCAACCTCATCCTGCCGAGCTTTTTCCCGCTCTTGGTTGAGACGGGCTACTTGGGCTTCTAGGTCTTGGATACGGTGCAGCAACTGCTCGATAGCGCGCCCCACCGGGTCGGGCATGAGATGGTGGTCTAAGTCGATGCCATGGGCAGGGATGCGGCGTTGATGGGGTGGGATGACCGCCCGCCCTGGGATCCCGACCACCGTCATGCCGGGAGCCACATCCTGAATCACGACCGCGTTGGCCCCGATCCGGGCTTTTTCGCCAATGCGAACCGGCCCCAAAATCTTTGCCCCCGTGCCGACAATCACTCCGTTTTCCAGGGTGGGGTGCCGCTTGCCCTTGCTCCAAGAGGTACCTCCCAGAGTGACCCCGTGGTAAAGGGTAACATCGTCGCCAATCTCCGCCGTCTCGCCGATCACCACCCCACAGCCGTGGTCGATGAAAAAGCGCCGCCCAATCTGGGCTGCCGGGTGAATTTCGATTAAGGTGAAAGAACGAGCGAAGAAACTGATCACCCGCGCCAGAAAAAACCAGCGCCGTTTCCATAGCCAGTGGGCGATGCGGTGCAGAAACAAAGCATGCACGCCAGGATAGGTGAAAATCACCTCCCAGCGATTGCGCGCCGCCGGATCCCGCTCGAAGACGCAATCAACATCTTCCCAAAATTGCTGCCAAAACCCCAGCTTTGGCTCCGGCTTGCCGGAAGGGAGAGCATCGCTCGCCTCTGTTTGGGGGCTTTCCACCGCCGGCTGCGAGGACTCCGTCTCGCTGACGCGATTGGCCTTTGTCAGCATGAATGGTCTCCGTTGAGGAACCTCCACTGCTTCCCCTTCTAGCATTTTTTGCCAGCAGCCAGAAGCGATCTCCCGCGCAAGGGGGATCTCTGCCGGATTAAGCTCAAACAAAGCTTCCTTCTACCTCAAGCCTCTACCCAACTGCTGAGCCACCAGTTGCCCAATCGCCTGCGCGGCTCCCGGCCTTCCCCCCAGCCGCTGCAATTCCGTCTGCATCTGCTGGCGTCGTTGGGGATCCTCCAACAGAACTCGCAGTTGTTCGGCCACGGCCAGCGGGCGCAAATGGCCCCGCAACTCCGGCACCACCTCTTGCCCGGCCCAGATGTTCGGCCAAGCCAAGTGGTTTAGCCACCGCAGGGCAATCCTGTTGATAAGGCGAGCCAACCCCGTACCCAGGCCAGGCAGGCGGGCCAGCAGGCCGAGGATCCCATCCCAGGCGCGCATTGCCTCCAGCTTGTTGGTGGGGATCACCACTACCATCGGCACCCCCAAATAGGCCAGCTCGGCGGTGTTGGCACCAACAGTGGTCAGACAGAGATCGCAGTTGGCCAGCACAGAATAGGCAGGAAAGCTTGTCCACAATTGCACAATGCTGCCAAAGGGGGTGACAAATTGGGAGCCCAGATTGGTTTGCTCCAGGATGGCCGAGGTGCCATAGATTACAGCCATGTCGGGGTTGAGCTTAGGATGGGCATAGCCGGCCAGCGACTGAGGCGTTTGTCCTGGGGCCACCGGGATCACGAAGCGGACATTGGGCAGCATCTGTCGCAGCTCATCGGCTACGGCCAACACCAGCGGTACCCCCAGAGAAAGCTTGGCCGGTTTGGAGCCGGGGAGCAATCCCACCTGATAGTGGGTGCGGTTGCCATCGCTCAGGCGCTGCCAGCCACGCGGTAGCCATTCTCCATCGCTGCAGCGGTGCTCCACCCGTTCCAGCGCGGTCTTGGCAGGCTCCATCCCACTGACAGGGCTGGGAGATGCCTCTTGGAGCGGGCCGAAAACTTGAGTTAGGGAAGAAAAACCCGCCGTCGGTTTGGCGGCAGGCGGCTGTGGGGATCTGCTGCCAAGCCAGCCGGGAAGGGGCACCCCCGGCAAATAGACGGCGCTGGCCACGCCATCCGCCATCAAATCCCCGACCACGTGCATCTTCTGGGCCCAGCGGTGGCCCAGGAGGCGTCCCCCGTCGTAGCGGCGTTTGATCGCCTCTGTTCGCAGGGCAAAAGCGTCTACCCAAGGTCGCCAACGGGGCCGATGCTCAGCATAGACCACCAGTCGATAGCGCAAGCGGCGAGCGATCCAGACGGCAAAAAACTGATCCCCCCCCAAAAACAGCACCACCCCTCGCCTGGCCCAATCCCAGGCTTCTTCGGTTTGGCCGGTGAGCAAAAAAGCCAGAAAAAAATCGGGATCCTGTACCCGATCCACGTCGATAAACGCTTGGGCTATGCTCATCTCTTGCCCGGAAGCATGGGGGCAAGGGGCAAGCACCAGAGAGAGGCGCGCCTGAGGCAATTGCTGTCGCAATTCCATCACGACTGGACGCACCCAGGTGGTCAGCTCTCCAGGGCCGTTTGAGAGGATGAGAATGTCATAGGGAGGCTCGCTGCCGCTCAGGGGGGCCATCGGGGGCTGAGATCCTTGGAGTTGTCGTCATTGTACAGTTTGCTTGTGGACACGGGCCGCCTCCGTCTGGTTGGCAGGCTGCCGGGATCTAGGGCCTGCAAATTCAGGTTCCCCAATAATCCCAATCCAACGAGCTTGAAAAAGGATCCCTTAGGCCAATAAGGATCCCCCGATCATCCCCGCCAGCAGGATAAACCCTTGCACCACATTTTGGCCGAAGATGGCCGGGTACAGAGTGGGAGGGGGATTGACCTGGTAAAGCTGCCAGGTTTGCCGGGCCCAGAGGAGGGCAGCAATGGCCAGGCTGAGGAAATAAACCCAGTGCAACCTCAGGCTGATCCCCACCCCCAACAGAGCGATGGCGGCACCCAAAAAAAACAGTCCCACCGCCGTCGGCGTCTGTCGCCCGAAAAAACGGGCGCTGGAGTGGATCCCGGCCCGTTCATCGTCTTCCCGATCCGAGAGGGCGTAGACCGTATCAAACCCCAACGTCCACAACACCGTGGCCAGCCACAGCCAGCCCAACCCTTCCTCCCATAGGGGCGTGTTCGGGTCTTGACCGCTCACCGCCGTCCAACTGATGAGCACGGCAAATCCCCAGGCCAGGGACAGCACCAGTTGGGGCACCGGAAACACCCGCTTGGCCGCCGGATAGAGCAGAATCACCGGCACTGCCGCCACACAAAGGGCAAAACTGACCGGGTTGAGAAACAGCGCCAGCCCTGCCGCGCAGGCCAAACTCAGCAGGGCCATCAGGATCCCGACGCCAACCGTCAGCTCCCGGCTGGCCAAGGGGCGGTTGCGGGTGCGCTCCACCAGTGGATCCAAATCCCGATCCCAAAGATCGTTAATGACACAGCCCGCCCCACTGGTGGCCAAGCTGCCCAAAATCAGGATCCCGATCAACGGCCAGGGGGGCGTTCCCCGCCCGGCCAAAAAGGCCCCCCACAGGGCCGGGATCATCAAAATCAATCGCCCTGCCGGCTTGTGCCAGCGCAGCAGCCGCAGAATGGCCCCGCCGGTGGCCCAGAGTGGGGCAGCCATAGCCAGTTTCCGGCCCAAAAGCGTGAGTTGCCGAGGGGTGTGGGCTTGACATCCTCTCCCGCTAGGCCCCGACGAGCCGTAGAGGGGAGATTCCCAGACTTCACGATCTGGGTTTCCGCTTCCTTCCCCTGCGAGTTTTTCGTAGTTGCCCTCTAGACTCATGTCTATCAGGTCTTACACTCACTCCACAGACTGTCACCGACTGTCCAGCAGCCAAAAGGTTGATGGCAGCATTGATATCCCGGTCATGGTGTGTCCTACATTGAGGTCACTCCCCTTACACAGCCCAGGGTTTCTTGCTCAGCAGTTGGGAAGAAGCGGTAGCGGAAGGCTCGTTCAGCCACACCTCACACTATAGCGCAGCCGATGTGAGGCTATCCTACTATTTGCTGGGTTCAGGGATATTGTTCGCGTTAGCGATGTGTAGCACTAACCCAAGACAAGAAGCCTCAAACTTACAGACTCGAGCCTAGGCCTACATAGGAACCGTAGAAGAAAAGCCCGACCACAGTGAGCACTCCCAAACCGGCAATCACGGCTACTATCCACAGAGGAATCCTTGCTTGACTGGTCATAGCAACTGGTCTCCAATAGAAAAAGACAAAACTGGCAGAAATTGCAGCCTCAAGTAAAAGAAATAAGGGCCAGCCAGAAGCCAACGTTGCTCCTTCTTGCCCTCTCTCAACCCCAAGAGCAGAATAATGTAACTCTGGCCTCAGTTGAGAAAGTAGCTAGAGAACAACAGCCCAACCACGAACACCAACAACAAACCCAGGTACAGGGAAGTGCGGTTTAGCTCCACCGGTTGGGTGTTGGGATTCTTTTCGGGTTGATCAGCCATTGGGTTCACCGTTGAATAAACTGCATCGCAGCAATAGCTCCCAAAAAGAAAACAGTTGGGATCGCCAAAGTGTGCACCGCCAGCCAACGGACGGTAAAAACAGGGTAGAAAACAGGTTCGTCAGATTTGTTGGCCATAGGTCTCATCCTACGCAAAAAAACGATTTATTTACAAATTGAAACAACAAGTGGCTTGCCTGCCCGCAGCCCCTCCTAGCGAGCTAGCCTCTCCAACTGCTCCAGAGCATTGAAGCGGTCGCTGACAATCGGCAGCTCCTGCCGCTCTGCCGTGAAATACTCATTGGGACGCGGGGTACCGAAAATATCATAAGCCAGGCCCGTGCTCACAAAAAGCCAGCCTGCCAAAAACAAAGCGGGAATGGTCAGTGCGTGAATGACCCAGTAGCGGACACTGGTAATGATGTCGGCAAAAGGTCGCTCTCCGGTGCTGCCAGCCATGAAACTCCTCCCTGGGGTAAGGGCAAAAGTGCTTTCTGAACTTTCCGAGTCTATAACACAATGATAAGGATTTGGATGCACAACTACAAGTTATGAGGCAATTGCTCAGGCCCTTTGCCGCCAGGCCAGATCTCATCCCGCATAGGTAAAATCTCTTAGTGGCTCCCTGCGGCGAGCTTTTGCACTCGAGTTTTGAGAATCCCGCTGCCAAAGGGCGCAATCCCAACTGGTATCGAAGGCTTGAGGACACGGCGGAAGTTTGAGATAAGCTGGCCCTGAGGGGATGTCAACGGAACAGGAGTAACAGCTATGCGGTGCTCGTGGCCCCTAGCTCTGAGTTTGTGTTGGACGCTGGGCTGGTCGAGCGTCAACCTGCCGGCTTGGTCTCAAGGGGTGGAGCAGCAAGCCTCGCTGGCCTGGGCCGATGCCTACGTGGCGGCGCTGGAGCGTCAGACGGATCTGGTGCTCACCCAGGAGCCGCTGTCGGCCACTCTCACCCGACTAGAATTGGCCCAGTGGCTGACGGAGTTTTTCGGCTACATCCCCAACCCCAACCAGGTGCAAGAAATTCGCGATCTCGAGCCCAATACCCCCGACTATTGGACGGCCCAGGCGGTGTTGCAGGCGGGGGCGATGCGCCTGTACGAAGGCAACGAGTTTCGTCCCCAAGGAGATCTCACCCACCTGGAAGCCCTGGCCATTTTGGTGCGGGCCCTGCAACTGCCTGCTCCCAACCAGGCCGATATTGAGCGCTGGATGGCTCTCTACAGCGATGCTGCTGAGGTGCCGGAGGTAGGGCGGGCTTTTGTGGCCATGGCGGGTGAAGCGGGGCTATTGGTGAATGTGCCGGATCCCGCCCGGCTGCGGCCCAATCGGGTGCTGAGCCGAGCTGAGGGGGCGGTGCTGTTACATCAGGCGTTGGTGTATCGCGGTCAGCTTCCACCCTTGCCGCCTCCGGTGGTGCAGTTGCGACCTTCTCCCGCTGCGGTGGCCGAGACCATCCAACCCGAAATCTTGCAAACGCGGGTTATCCCTGAGTCGGGAGTGGTGCCGGCAGGGAAAGCCTTGACCGTTGAGGCCCAGGGCACTCCCAACGGCAGGGCCACGGTGGATATTGGCGACCTGGTGCGGGGTTTGCCCATGGAAGAAGTGCAGCCCGGCTATTACCGCGCCGTTTACACCCTTGGCCCTCAAGACAGTGCCTTTGGCCCCGACATCCGCATCCAACTGAGCCTCAATGGAGTCAGTACCCGCGTTCAGCGGCGGCTCCCTCAACTGGCCCTGGGCAATGTCGCTCCCCCGTCGGTAGAACCGGTGTTTCCTCCCCCCGCCCCTTTGCCGCAGCCGGCTACCCCCGCTCCTCTGACCGCAGCCGGCAACCGCTCTCCACGTATTGAGGCGATTCGACTGGATCCCCAGCGCGACCTAGTGGAAGGGGATATCCTCACCATTGCCATCTGGGGTGACTCGGGAGGGATCGCCCAGTTTGATTTGGGGAATCTGGCCCTGAACCAGCCGATGCGGGAGGTGCGACCCAACCACTACGAGGGCACCTACGTGGTGGCCCCCACCCACCAAGCCAGCAACCCTGTTTTGCGAATTGTGCTCAGCAAAGACGGCCTCAGCCAGGAGTATCGCGAGATCTTCCCTTTTGCAATCGATGGATCCAAGGGAACCCGCTCCACCATTCAGCCAGCTTCTCGGCCTGTCGCTGCTGGGCCGCCTCAGATTTTTAGCATTACCACCAACAGCACCAGCCTGCGCATGGGCGAGATCCTCAAAGTCACGATGCGAGGGGATCCAGGGGGGCGGGCAGCTTTTCGCATCGTCGGGGTGACGCCAGAGGTGGAGATGCGGGAGGTGGCGCCCGGACTCTATGAAACCCAGCAACAACTGCCCTTCAACATGCAGCCGGTCAACAACGGCCTCATCGAGGTGATCCTGGAGCGGGGCGGGCAAAGAGCTACCCAAACCAGCCCCTCGCCGATCACCATCGCTCCCTGAGCAAAACTTGCCGCGCAGCATCGTGAAAACTTTATCCCGCTGGCGCAAGCCGTAGATGAACTACCCCACCGCGCAGGCGGGTGGGGTTTCCCCATCCGCTTGACAGCAGAGCTTTTGTCTCTTCTTCTGCCCCAGTTGCTTCATGGATCCCGTGTACCGGGTCTGTGAAGTAGAGCTGAAGCATCCAAGACTCACGAGGCTGGTTCCCAGCCCCGGTTGCTGTTCGCGGCAGCGGGACGGAGTCCAATTAGTAGCAACGTTGTACAGTACCATCACCGTTCCCCTGTCTCGCGGTATCGCAAACCCACAAGCAGAACAGACATGGTAACGGTTAATCAGGTCTGCCCACTCCTTGTGAACAGCACCGCACCGCGGGCAGCGCTGAGACGGCTTGAGGGTTTGTGTAGGAAGAAACAAGACCAGACCACCTCTCTGCTCAATTTTGTAGGTCAGCAGCCGGTTGAGGGTTGCAAAACCTACCGACAAAATAGACTTGTTTAGTCCGGCCTTGCGCTTCTTCCCTTTACCCTTAGCTTTACGGGTCATGTTCTTGACGTTGAGCTTTAAGGACTCCGTCCCGCTAACGCGACCAGTTACCCCGATGTCATAACGACGCGCAATCTCTGAGGTAACCTTGTGTTGCCAGTCTTTACGCTGACGGGCAACCTTGGCTTGGAGCTTAGCCTCTAGTCGGTTGATTTTCTTCCATCTCCTGGAAGCCTTCACTCCCTTCCTGGGTGCACGCTTTCGCCGCTTAAGTTTGGCGGTCTTGCGAACCTTCTCCTCACTCCTCTGCGTAAACCGAGGATTGGCAACCTCATGGAACTCACTCCCGTCGTATAGGGTTATGGCGGTCTCGGTGCCCAAGTCGTAGGCAACGATGGACTCATACTTCAAGTCTGACTGGGAACCAAACTTAGGCTGAGGCACTTCCACTTCTACAGTGAAGGAAGCATACCACTGCCGTAAAGTTGGCTTGTAGACAATAGTTAGTGTGGTAGGTTTCCCCCAGTCCTTGGCTTTGCCCCGCATCCTCAGGGTGAGGCCCAGGTCATTGAGGGTAACGCTACCGTGCTTACCGTTGCTGGCTACTTTCCACCCCGAACTGCTGGGATATGTCCAGCCGGAGTACCGCTTGATTGACTTGAACTTAGGCTTTTTACTCAGCCCTTGAAAGAAGCGCTGATAGGCAAAATCTACCCGCTTGACCGTAGCTTGCAGAGAATGGGAGTTGAGTTGAGCAAACTCCGGCCACGCCTGCTTGAACTCCGGCAGAAGGTTCTGCTG